>JANMKM010000015.1:0-2552 GCA_031372035.1 Rhodoferax sp.
CAAAGCCCTGAAGATCGGCGACCAAGAGGTTGGCCATGTTCGGGGCCAGAGCATCGAACTCGTCAACCTCGGCGAAGCGGGCCGGGTGAAGCAAGGTGAACTCGGTCACTGGATTTGTTCGGTCTGCGGCGCGGCAAAGACGCCGTATGCCGTGCCTGCGGAACTGGCACAGTTCATGAAGATCCACAGAGAGCGCTGCGGCAAAGACGTGGCGCGGCTTGCTCTGGCTGTGCAGGTTCAACATCGGCATGATCTGCGGGTATTCCGACATCTTCCAATCGTTGCCGCTGAGCACGGTCGCATCCGGCGACGGCGGCAAGACCTGGACCGCAACACTCACGCCTACCGCCAACTTCGAGAGCACTTCCAACCTGGTGACCCTGAGCAACAGCGGCGTGACGGACCTGTCAGGCAATGCCGGCGCCGGCACCACCAGTTCCGCCAACTACGCCATCGACACCAAGGCACCCACGGCGACGATCGTGCTGGCCGACACAGCCCTGAAGGCTGGCGAAACCAGCCTGGTGACCATCACCTTTTCCGAAGCGGTCACCGGTTTTGCCAATGCCGATCTGAGCATTGCCAATGGCAACCTGAGCGCAGTTGCGTCCAGTGACGGCGGCAAGACCTGGACGGCAACACTCACGCCCACGGCCAACTTCGAGAGCGCCGCCAACCTGGTGACGCTGACCAACAGTGGCGTGGCGGACTTGGCAGGCAACGCCGGGGCCGGCACCACCAGTTCCAGCAACTACAGCATCGACACCCTGCTGCCGGTTGTCACGCCTTCTGCACCTGCTGACAACGGCATTAGCCTGGGGTTGGCCGGCGACCTGATCCTGGCCTCCAGCGAGAGCCTGGTCAAGGGCAGCGGCACGGTGTCGCTGTTCATGGCGAACAACACGCTGGTGGAAGCCATCAGCGTCGCCAGCGCCCAGATCAGCATCTCCGGCACCGGTGCCAACACCCGCATCAGCATCAACCCTGCTGCAGACCTGGCCAAGGACGTGCAGTACTACGTCAAGGTCAGCGCCGGTGCGTTCACTGACACGGCCGGCAACGCGTGGGCCGGCATCGCCGATGCGACCACCTGGAACTTCACCGGCGCCGGTCTGTCGGTGCTGGTGAATGATGTATCCACCGACAACACCGTCAACTTGGCCGAGTCTGCCCTGGCCACGGCGGTCAGTGGATCACTGACCGCCGCGCCTGGTGTGCTGGCAGCCTTCACGACCGCCGACATGACTGCGGTATTGAAGCCGGCGAGCGGCGGCGATATCGCTTTGACCAATCTGAACTACAACGCCGGCAACTGGAGCGCGAGCATCCCGGCGTCGGCGCTCAGCGGCACGACCGACTACACCCTGACGGTCACCTTCACTGGCAGCACCGGCGCTGCCACCGGCATTTCGGGTGTGGGAACGCGCATCGTCCATGTGGATACCGTGGCGCTGGCGCCCACCCTGGCGCTGGCCACCGATAGCGGCGTTGCCGGCGACGGCATCACCAAAGTGGGAACGGTCAATGTCTCGGGCCTGGAAGCGGGCGCCGCGTGGCAGTTCAGTACGGATGGTGGCGCGAACTTCACTGCCGGCACTGGCACTGCCTTCACGCTCAGCGGTGACGGCGCCAAGTCGGTGGTGGTACGCCAGACCGATGTGGCGGGCAATACCAGCGCATCCTCCAGCGCGCTGAATTTCACGCTCGATAGCGCGGCACCGTCCGCACCCACAGCCAGCCTGGCCACCAACAGCGGCAATCCTGCGGACAGCATCACCAATGTGGGCACCGTCAATGTCACGGGCCTGGAAGCTGGCGCCAGCTGGGAGTTCAGTACCAATGGCGGTGCCAGCTTCACAGCCGGCACCGGAACGGCGTTTACCCTCAGCGGCGACGGTGCCAAGAGTGTGGTTGTGCGCCAGACCGATGTGGCAGGCAATACCAGCGCCGCTTCCAGCGCACTGGCCTTCACCCTGGACACCACGGCCGCAGCACCCACACCAACCCTGGCCACCAACAGCGGCAGTGCGGCCGACAGCATCACCAATGTCGGCACGGTCAATGTCAGTGGCCTCGAAGCCGGCGCGACCTGGGAATACAGCTTTGATGCCGGCGCCAACTGGATTGCGGGCACCGGCAACTCCTACCCGGTCTTTGGCGACGGCACCAAGCTGGTGATCGTGCGCCAGACCGATGTCGCCGGCAACGTCAGCGCCGCCTCCGGCACGCTGGCCTTCACCCTGGACACCGTGGCGGCCACGCCAGTTGCCACACTGGCCACGGACAGCGGCATCGCTGACGGCATCACCAACGTGGCCACGGTCAATGTCTCGGGCCTGGAAGCAGGCGCCACCTGGGAGTTCAGCACCAATGGCGGCACCAGCTATACGGCCGGCAGTGGCAGCAGTTTCACCCTCAGCGGCGACGGCGCCAAGTCGGTGATCGTCCGCCAGACCGACGTGGCGGCCAACCTCTCGGCCACCAGCACACCGCTGGCTTTCGCTCTGCTTGAGCTGACTACCGATCCGGTGGGCCATCTGCTCCTCAGCGGG
>JANMKM010000021.1:0-7337 GCA_031372035.1 Rhodoferax sp.
TGTCGGCCACCATGGTCTTGCCACGGCTGTCGAGCTGCCAGCTTTGCGCCGCACCCTTGCCGATGACGTCGAGCACATCGGGCATGTTCAGGCCGGCGCGCTCGCCAAAGGCAATGGCTTCAGACAGCCCCTGCACCAGGCCAGCAATGCAGATCTGGTTCACCATCTTGGCCAGCTGGCCGGCGCCGCTGGCGCCCAGCAGCGTCATGGCGCGGGCAAAGGCCATGGCCACAGGCCGCACCCGTTCAAACGCGGCCGCTTCGCCGCCGCACATCACGGTCAGCAAGCCGTTTTGCGCACCGGCCTGGCCACCGGAGACCGGGGCGTCAATAAACTGCAGGCCCGGCGTCGTTGCCGCGGCATTGAGCTCGCGCGCAACAGCCGCCGAAGCCGTGGTGTGGTCCACGAAAACGGCACCAGCCGCCATGCCGGCAAAGGCGCCCTGTTCGCCACGGCGGCCGGCGCCCAGGTCTTCGCCCAATGCCACGCTCAGCAGGTCTGCGTCATTGCCGACGCAGCAGAACACGATGTCGGCACCTTGCGCAGCCAGCCGGGGCGTGGCGGCGGACTGGCCGCCAAATTCCTCGCACCAGGCAATGGCCTTGGCCGGGCTGCGGTTGTACACCGTCACCTGATGACCGGCGCGGGCCAGATGCCCGGCCATGGGATAGCCCATGACACCCAGGCCGAGAAAGGCTACTTTGGCGGGTGGAACGACATCGTATGTCTTGGGGTTGACGCTTGCCATTGAGAGTCTCCGTGGGTAAGGCGCAGCTTCGGCTGCGCGGGTTGCGAGCGGGTGCCGGGGCGCGCGTGGCACTACCGGCCGGTCAGCGTGCCCACCCGGTGCACGACCGGCTAGACGATTGCGAAGTTTTCCGTGCCTGCGCTCAAGTCCTGGGTGCGGCCGCGCTGGCTGTTGAGCTTGATCTGCAGCCGCAGATCATTGAGCGAGTCAGCGTTGCGCAGCGCATCTTCGTAGGTGATGATGTTGTTCTCATAGGCGTCGAACAGCGCCTGGTCGAAGGTCTGCATGCCGAGGTTGCGGCTCTTCTTCATGATCTCCTTGATCTCGGAGACCTCGCCCTTGAAGATCATGTCGGAGATCAACGGCGTGTTCAGCAGGATCTCCACCGCCGCGGTGCGGCCCTTGCCGTCCTGCTTGGGTATCAGGCGCTGTGACACCAGCGCCTTGAGGTTGAGCGACAGGTCCATCAGCAGCTGCGAGCGCCGCTCTTCCGGGAAGAAATTGATGATCCGGTCCAGGGCCTGATTGGCGCTGTTGGCGTGCAGCGTGGCCAGGCACAGGTGGCCGGTTTCGGCGAAGGCCACGGCATGTTCCATGGTTTCGCGGTCGCGGATTTCGCCCATCAGGATCACGTCTGGCGCCTGGCGCAGCGTGTTCTTCAGGGCAATTTCCCAATTGTCGGTGTCCAGCCCCACTTCACGTTGGGTGACGACGCAGTTTTTGTGCATGTGCACGAACTCCACCGGGTCTTCGATCGTGATGATGTGGCCGAAGGAGTTTTCGTTGCGCCAGTCCACCATGGCCGCCAGCGTGGTGGATTTGCCGGAACCGGTGGAGCCCACCATGATGCACAGGCCACGCTTGGCCGTGACCACTTCCTTGAGCACCTGTGGCACGCCCAGGCCATCGATCGTCGGCAGCACCGCCGGGATCACCCGCAGCACCATGCCAACCTTGCCCTGCTGAATGAAGGCGTTGACCCGGAAGCGACCCACGCCGGGGGGCGAGATGGCGAAGTTGCACTCCTTGGTGCGCTCGAACTCGGCCACCTGCTTGTCGTTCATGATGGAACGCGCCAATGCCAGGGTGTGGGCGGCGTTCAGTGGCTGGGGCGAAACCTTTGTCACCTTGCCGTCCACCTTGACAGCCGGTGGAAAGTCGCCGGTGATGAACAGGTCGCTGCCGTTGCGGCTGATCATCAGCTTCAACAGGTCATTGATGAATTTGGTGGCTTGATCGCGTTCCATGAGGTTCCTCGCTACGCGCTGTCATTTCTTGTCGCTGAGCCGGGCACTGACCACGCGCAACCGCAGCGAAAGTTTGCGTGCCAGCAGGGCAATCAGGTTGGCGGCCAGTGTCGGGTCGGAGTTCAGCATGTCGTCCATGGACTCGGCGCTGAGCACCGCAACCTCGCACTCACTCAGGGTGGTGCAAGCGGAAAACCGGATGCCGCTGTCCAGCAGCGACATTTCACCCAGAATCTCGCCCGGGCGCGTTTCGGCCAGGCGCAGGCGCTCGCCCCAGGGCTGGAGCCGGTCCACCGCAATCGCGCCGCTGAGGATCACGACCATGAAATTGCCGTACTCGTCTTGGCGGATGATGTCCTGGTTCGGCGGCACGCTGGCGAAGTCCAGGAAGCGTTCCATGCGGCTGATGGCAGCGGCATCAAGCAGGCTCATGTACTTGTCTTTTTCCCACAAGCCCTGTAGCAGCTTGGTGCCGCGCCCGGGGGTCAGCCGGCGGGCGCCGATTTCCACCGCCCGCGCCTCCCAGGGAACCAGCAGGGAGGCATCGACCCCGAGCTCTTGAAAGGCGGTTGTGAACATGACGGAATCTAGTGCTTCGCTAGGCGTGTCGGGTTTGATCTTCTGTCGAAGGAATCCGAGTATTCCCTTGTCTTCCGGGTCCATCGTGCTTGCCTCGCTCAGCCGGGGAAGTTTTCCGGAATCTTGGCCTTGCCCCGTGCCTCGGCCGGACTGATGATATTGCGCTTGACCAGGTCGGTAAGATTCTGGTCCAGAGTCTGCATGCCAACGCTGTTGCCGGTCTGGATCGAGGAATACATCTGTGCCACCTTGGCCTCGCGGATCAGGTTGCGGATGGCGCTGGTGCCGAGCATGATCTCGTGCGCTGCCACCCGGCCCTGGCCGTCCTTGGTCTTGCACAGGGTCTGTGAGACCACTGCCTGCAGTGACTCGGACAACATGGCGCGCACCATTTCCTTTTCTTCGGAAGGAAACACGTCGATGATCCGGTCGATGGTCTTGGCGGCGCTCGATGTGTGCAAGGTGCCAAACACCAGATGCCCGGTTTCTGCCGCCGTCATCGCCAGCCGGATGGTTTCCAGATCGCGCATTTCACCTACCAGGATCGCGTCCGGGTCTTCGCGCAGTGCAGACTTCAGCGCTGCGGCAAAGCTCAGCGTGTGGGGGCCGACCTCACGCTGGTTCACCAGGCATTTCTTGGACTCGTGCACGAACTCGATCGGGTCTTCCACGGTGAGGATGTGGCCGAACTCGGTCTCGTTCAGGAAGTTCACCATCGCAGCCAGGGTGGTGGACTTGCCCGAACCCGTGGGCCCGGTGACCAGCACCATGCCCCGGGGCTTGAGCGCCAGGTCGGCAAAGATCTTGGGCGCGTTGAGCTGTTCCAACGACAGGATCTTGGAAGGAATGGTCCGGAAAACGGCGCCGGCGCCACGCTGGTGGTTGAAGGCGTTGACCCGGAAGCGGGCCAGGCCTTCAATTTCAAACGAGAAGTCGATCTCCAGGAATTCTTCGTAGTTCTTGCGCTGGGTGTCGTTCATGATGTCGTACACCATGGCGTGGACTGACTTGTGGTCCAGCGCCTCGACATTGATGCGGCGCACATCCCCGTGGACCCGGATCATGGGCGGCAAGCCGGCGGACAGGTGCAGGTCGGACGCCTTGTTCTTGACGCTGAATGCGAGCAGTTGGGTGATATCCACGAAGGCCTCTGTCGTTTGTTACGCTCAGGGGCATTATGACCATGATTGGCGACAAGCTCCACAGCGTGCAGGCCCGCATCGACGCCGCCCGCCGGGCCGCGGGCCGTGCGCCGGGAGTTGTGCGGCTGCTGGCGGTCTCCAAGACCTTTGGCGCGCCTGCAGTACGCGAAGCTTTCGGCGACGGGCAGACAGCTTTTGGAGAAAACTACATCCAGGAAGGTGTTGCCAAGATCGCCGCTCTGTCCGACCTGCCGATCGAGTGGCATTGCATCGGCCCGATCCAGAGCAACAAGACGCGGCTGGTGGCCGAGAACTTTGCCTGGGTGCAGAGCCTGGACCGCTTGGCGATTGCACGCCGCTTGCATGAGCAGCGGCCCATGCAGCTACCGCCGTTGCAGGTCTGCATCCAGGTGAACATCGACGGTGAAGCCTCCAAGTCGGGCGTGGCGCCGACCGAGGTGCTGGCGCTTGCGCACGCCATCAAGGAACTGCCGCGGCTGCAGTTGCGGGGCCTGATGAGCATTCCCCAGCCCACGGAAGATCTTGCCGTTGCCCTGGCCGCGCACCAGCGTGCGCGGGCGTTGCTGGATCGGCTCAACAATGACGGCTTTGCGCTCGATACCCTGTCGATGGGGATGTCAGCAGACCTGGAGCCAGCCATCCAGGCCGGCAGCACCATGGTGCGCATCGGAACCGCCATCTTCGGCGCCCGCTGACAGGCGCGCGCGATTGCGACTGAATGCGCTGCCGCAGCGCGCTGCCAGAAGGTCGCTCAGCCCTTGGGTATCGGTTTCGGCTTGATACTGCCGCAATCGGTGCCCAGCCACTTGCCGGTACCGTCCATCGTCATCTTCATTGGCTTGCCCTGCTGCGTGGTGTTGACCGTCATGTGCGTGCTGTAGCTCTCCGGTCCGTTGAAGGTCACCTGGCCCTCGCCGCTGGAAGGCGGCTTGGTGCACACGAACGACATCGTCATGCTGTTGCCGCTGCGCGGTGAGACAGTTTGCTTGCAATCACCCTGTTGAGTGGGCACCTCATTGCGATCGACCATTTCCTTGGTCATGCAGACCTTCACCGACACCGACATGCCGCCACCTGCGCCGGCGCCCATGCCCACGCCCTGCTTGGCCATCATCTCCTGCACCATCTTGCGCTGCTCGGGTGGCATGGCGGCCATCTGCTTGTTCATGTCCGCCATGGCCTTTTCCATTTCGCCGGAGTCGGACTGCATCTTGTTGCTGATCTCCCAGACACCCGGCTTCATGGTCTGGGCGCCGGCCCAGCTGGCGCAAACCGACAACACCAGGGCAACCGTCAGGCGTTGATACTTCATGGAGCCTCCTGTGAAAAGCATCGATTGTGGCGAATGTTGCAGCGCTTGGGAACGTGCCGCCGTTGCTCTGCTGCGACGCGGTCGGCAGCCGCACGGGCGTGCGCGTGCGGGCCTTAAAGCAGGCTCAGGCGGGTGGAGTCCTTCACCTCTTCCATCACGGCATAGGTGCGGGTCTCGCGCACGCCGGGCAGCTGCCAGAGTACGGTGCCGGCGAACTGGCGGTAGGCGTCCATGTCAGCCATGCGGGTCTTGAGCAAGTAGTCAAAACCGCCGGCCACCATGTGGCACTCCATGACTTCGGCGTGCACCTGCACTGCGGCCTTGAAAGCCTCGAACACGTTGGGTGTGGTCCGGTCCAGCAGTACTTCCACAAACACCAGCATGCCGGCGCCGAGCTTGCGCGGGTTCAGCCTGGCCTCGTAGCCCAGGATGTAGCTCTCACGCGTGAGGCGCTGCACCCGTGCCAGTACGGCCGTAGGAGACAGGGCTACCGACTCGGCCAGTTTCAGGTTCGAGATCCGGCCGTCGCGCTGCAGCAAGTCCAGAATCTTCAGGTCGATGCGGTCCAGCTCGGTATTCGGTTGCATGCGGTTCACCCCAGGCGGTAGGTGGCCAGGTGGATGCTGGACTCGGTGCTGCTGATGCCGCGGATCAGCCGGATGCGCTCCAGCACATTGGACAGTTCGGCCAGGTTGGCGGCTCGCAGCTCGGCCAGCAAGTCCCAGCGGCCATTGGTGTCATGCAGTGCCGCGACGCCGGGCTCGCCCAGCAGGCTGGAGATTACCTGCCGGGTTTCGTTGCCCTGCACCGCCACGCTCATCCAGGCCTTGATCTCATTGGGCTGGGCGTCAGGCCGCAAACGTACGGTGTAGCCGACGATGATGCCGGCGTCTTCCAGTTTGGCGATACGGTTGCTCACTGTGCCGCGGGAGACGCCAAGCTTCTTTGCCAGCGTTGCCACGTTCATGCGGGCGTCGGTGCGCAGCAGAGACAGCAGCTGATGGTCGGTGGCGTCCATCCTGTCATTTTATCAATATGGGCTATCAATATGGCAACAATATGGCGAAAGTGAAGCAGTTTTGGCGTTTTACATTGACATCACCCGTTGGAACAATGGGCCGGTCACCCAATGAGGAGCCATCAACATGCAAACCGCCAACTACCTGCCTACGGCATTTCTGAGTACCGAAGACGTGCTGGAAATCGTCCGGCGCATGGGTCTGCCGGCCGTGTTGCAAGGCCTCGCGGACACCATCGAGGCTGACTTCCGGCGCTGGCCGGAATTCGCCAAGTCACCCCGCCTGGCCAGCCATTCGCCCCTGGGCGTGGTGGAGCTGATGCCGATCTCCGACGCATCGCGCTATGCCTTCAAGTACGTCAACGGACATCCGGGCAACACCGCGCTGGGGCTGCCGACAGTGATGGCGTTCGGGCTGCTGGCCGACGTGTCCACCGGCATGCCTGAGTTGCTGTGCGAGTTGACGCTGACCACTGCGCTGCGCACGGCTGTAACCTCGGCCTTGGCCGCGCGGATGCTGGCCCGGCCCGGCGCGCGCCGCATGGCGCTCATCGGCAACGGCGCCCAGAGCGAGTTCCAGGCGCTGGCCTTCGCCCACCTGCTGGGGGTCCGCGAACTGCGCCTGTTTGATACCGATCCCGCCGCCAGTGCCAAGCTGCAGCGCAATCTGGCCGGCAGCGGGCTGCGCACGGTGCTGTGTGAAAACACCCGCGCCGCGGTGGCCGGGGCCGACATCATCACCACCGTCACCGCTGACAAGAGCCGGGCGCAGATTCTCACGGCCGACATGCTGCGCCCGGGCGTGCATGTGAACGCTGTGGGCGGGGACTGCCCGGGCAAGACGGAACTGGCGCCGGATGTGCTGCGTGGCTCCAGCGTGTTTGTCGAGTACGAGCCCCAGACCCGGGTCGAAGGTGCCCTGCAGCAGATGCCGGCAGACTTTGCCGTGACCGAGATCTGGCAGGTGCTCAGCGGCCGCATGCCGGGCCGGACATCCACCGAGCAGATCACGGTGTTTGACTCGGTCGGATTCGCCCTGGAGGACTATGCTGCTTTGCGTTTCATGCAGGACGCGGCGCGACGGCTGGGGCTGCTGCAGCTGCTGCCGCTGATTCCGGCACTGGCAGACCCCAAGGACCTGTTTGGGTTGTTGCGACCAGCGTGTGCTCTTCAGCAAGCTTTCGCTGGCCCACCACACCCGCCGGCCGCAGCAATGCGAACAGGTCCTTGGGGTCAGCCAGTGCCGGAATCAGCGGCAGGGTTTGCAACA
>JANMKM010000023.1:0-4555 GCA_031372035.1 Rhodoferax sp.
CGGCTACATGATTGCCATAGCCATCTATGTGCGGCTGGTACCGGGCCACGCGCCCGAGAACGACGTGGTGCAGGAGAAGATGACGGCCCAGGCCTGGATGGGCGTGGTGCCGATCGCGGCCGTGTTCCTGATCGTCTTCGGTGGCATCTATGGCGGCCTGTTCACGCCCACCGAGGGCGCAGCGGTTGGCGCGGCCTGCACCTTCGTGGCGGCGCTGCTCAAGCGCGAGCTGACCATGAAGAAGCTCTGGACCTGCTTCTATGCCACGGCCGAGAGCTCTGCCATGATCTTCATGATCTTCATCGGCGCCGACATCATGAACTCGGCCCTGGCGCTGACCCAGGTGCCGAACCAGCTGGCCGGTGTGGTGGCCGGCTGGGGCCTGTCACCGCTGATGGTGGTGGGCGCCATCATGCTGTTCTATGTGGTGCTGGGCTCGGTGATGGACGAGTTGTCGATGATCCTGCTGACGATCCCGATCTTCTTCCCGATGGTGATCGGCCTGGACTTCGGCATGCCCAAGGAGTCGGTCGCCATCTGGTTCGGCATCATGGTGTTGATGACCGTGGGCTTCGGCATGCTGGCTCCGCCCGTGGGCCTGAACGTTTACGTGGTCAACAGCATGGCCAAGGACGTGCCTATTGCCGAGAGCTACCGCGGCGTGATGCCGTTCCTGGTGAGCGACGTGTTCCGCAGCCTGCTGCTGCTGTTCTTCCCGCCCATTTCGCTCTGGCTGGTGAAATACATCAATTGAGGGTAAGCCCCGAATCGGTCCGGACCCATTTCCGCTACCGTTGCGCTCACCATTTCCCCAGGAGATTTCCATGATCCAGCGCCGCACCCTGCTCAAGTCCACCGCCGCCGTTGCCCTGGGCGCGCCGGCCCTGAGTGGTCTGGCCCAGCAGTCGGTCACGCTCAAGTTCCACACTTTCATGGCGCCGCTGTCCAACGTCTGGCTGACGATGCACAAGCCCTGGATGGAAAAGGTGGAGAAGGACTCGGGCGGGCGCATCAAGTTCGAGGGCTACCCGGCCATGCAGCTCGGCGGCACGCCAGTGCAGCTGTACGACCAGGCGCGCGACGGCGTGGTCGACGTGGTCTGGACGCTGCCTGGCAACACGGCGGGCCGCTTCCCGCGGGTCGAGGCCTTCGAGCTGCCGTTCATGATGAATAACGCCGAGGCCACGTCCAAGGCCTATTGGGAATACGTGCAGACCATGGCACCGGACGAGTTCAAGGAAACCCAGGTGCTGGCGCTGCACGTGCACGGCCCGGGCATGTTCCACTTCAAGGACAAGCTGATCAAGTCCGCTGCCGACCTCAAGGGCATGAAGGTGCGCGGCCCGACGCGCCAGATCACCAAGATGCTGGGGTCGCTGGGCGCCACGCCAGTGGGCATGCCGCTGCCGGCCATCACCGACGCCCTGTCCAAGGGCACGATTGACGGCTGTGTCATCCCCTGGGAAGTTGTGCCCTCGATCAAGGTCAACGAGCTGACCAAGTTCCACAGCGAGTTCCCGGCAAACAAGCCGGCCCTGTACACCACCACTTTCGTGATGGCGATGAACAAGGCCAAGTACGACGGCCTGGCACCAGACCTGAAGAAGGTTATTGATGCCAACTCCGGCCTGGCCACCTCGGCCTGGCTGGGCAAGACGCAGCAAGGCAACGACCCGGCCGGCCGCAAGACCGCCACCGACCGCGGCAACACCATCTATGCCTTCAGCGACGCCGAAACCGCCGAGTTCGTCAAGCTCTCCAGCCATGTGGATGAAGACTGGGTGCAGGACATGAACAAGAAGAACTTCGACGGCAAGAAGCTGCTGGAGACGGCCAAGGCACTGATTGCCAAGCACGGCAGGGGTTGAATCCCTCTCCGGGCTGCCGGGGCCTGGCTAAACTAAAGCCCTATGCTCCACAGCCCCATCAAGCACTGCCGGAACTGCGGCAGTGCCGTGGTGTACCGCATTCCCGATGACGGCGACACCAAGGAACGGGCCGTGTGTCCGGCCTGCCACACCATCCATTACGTCAACCCGCTGAATGTGGTCGGCACCGTGCCGCACCTGGGTGACAAGGTACTGTTGTGCAAACGCAATATCGAGCCGCGCTATGGCAAGTGGACGCTCCCCGCCGGCTTCATGGAACTGGCCGAGACCACGGCCGAGGGTGCGGCCCGCGAGACCGTGGAGGAAGCCGGCGCCCAGTTCGAAATGGAAGAGCTGTTCTCGGTGCTCAGCGTACCGCGGGTGGGCCAGGTGCATCTGTTCTACAAGTGCCGGCTGCTCTCCGACCAGTTCGACCCCGGGCATGAAACCATCGAGGCACGGCTGTTCACGCAGGCCGAAATTCCCTGGGACGAGATTGCCTTTCGCACGGTGCGCGAGACCCTGCAGTGTTACTTCGCCGACCGCGAGCGCGGCAGCTTCCAGGTCCACACGCTCGACATCGTCTAGCCAGCCGGCGTAGCGCGTGCAGTGGGCCAAACAGGCATCCCGGGCCATGGCTGATCCGGCTTTTCAATTGCGCCCCGGCGGTATATAACGTCGGTATCTCGCCAACCACCGGCAGCACGCACCGCACCATGAGCAAGAAGCAAGAACATTTCTGGAACGTCGATTTGATCGAGCTGTTCAAGATGTGGCTCAGTGACATGGGCACCTTCTTCATGACGGCGCTGATCTTTGCCGCTATGTCGCTCCCGGTGGTGATTCCGGGGTTGATCCTCTGGTTCCTGGCGCCGCGGGGCTTCAGCTTCGGCAGCCTGGGGCCCTGAGCGCAACTTCCTGAAGCTGCGTCAGGCTCAGCCCGAACGGGCGGAGCTGTCAGCCTTCAGGCACCACCCCGTTTCATCTCCAGCCGTTGACGCCCCGCCCGGCCGCGTGCCTTCCAGTCGGCCAATTGGCGTTGCCGCTCCAGGGCGCTCAGGGTGTCGCGCCGGCTCTCGCGCAGCAGCTTGTGGTAGTTGCGCAGACGCAGCGGGTCCACGGCGCTGCGAACGGCGCAACCCGGCTCATCACCATGGCTGCAGTCGCGGAAACGGCAGCTGTGGGCCAGGGTGGCCACATCATCAAACAGCTGGCCCAGGGTGTGGGCATCAACGTCCGGACGCAACGTGCGTACGCCGGGTGTATCGATCACGCAGGCGCCACCGGGCAGGCGGTGCAGGCTGCGCGCGGTGGTGGTGTGCTTGCCCCGGCTGTCATGCTCGCGCACCGCACCCGTGTCCTGCAGCGCGTCGCCGGCCAGGGCATTGGTCAGGGTGCTTTTTCCCGCGCCGGATGAGCCCAGCAACACCACGGTTTGGCCCGGGCCGACCCAGGGCTGCAGGGCCTGCGCCGTGGCCGGGTCGCGTGCGTCCACCGCCAGGGCATCCAAGCCCGAGCCAATGCGCGCGCGCAGCTCGTCCAGGCGTGCCTGCACCACATGGGCGCCTGCGGCGCGCGCGATGTCCGCCTTTGTCAGCACCACCACCGGCAGCACGCCGCTGGAGCGCGCCAGCGCCAGGTAGCGCTCCAAGCGCTGCAGGTTGAAGTCCAGGTCCAGCCCCATCACCAGCAACGCGGTGTCCACGTTGCTGACAATGGTGTGGCGGCTGCCATCGGCGTCCCGGCGCACGATCTGGGTCAGCGGCGTCAGGCGCGCGTGCAGCCACAGTTGCTGTGCCTCGTCGAAAGCCGCAAGCACCCAGTCGCCCACGGCCAGCGCGGCACCTGCATCCTGCAATTCACGCATGAGGTGCGCCATGCAGCGCGCGCTGTACTGCTCCAGGCCGTCGTGCAGATCCAGCGTCTCGCGGTGTACCGCTACCAGGCGCATCCAGCGGCAAGGCCCCGCAGTCGGCAGCGTATGCAGCGCCATGTGTTGCGCCAGCGCCGGGGTCAGCCCCAGGCCACGCAGGTTTTCAAAGTCAATGTCGATCATGTTGTCTCGTTCAGAACCAGGCTGCGCCATGGGCCGGCTCGCGTCCTGATGGAAGCGGGGCTTAGTGCCAGCGAACTACGGCCGTGCCAGAGCACGGAACCAAGGGCCGCGGATGGACGAGCGGAACTGGAACGGTTGGGCGCTGCTCAGCAGCGCCTGGTGCGGATCAAGGGCTATTGGCCCCGAGGTCAGCTTCTGGTTTCAACCCCGCCCATCAGGCGGCAAGCGGCAAAGGAGTGTGGGTGCGTGTGTGCATGTTTGTCTCCTTGGCGGGTTGAACAAGCGGTGGCAGTAACCGCAGAAGGACGCGATTCTGGTCGTGGCCTTCGCACATGTCAACCGCAGCTGTTGCGCGCAGCACACGCCCGCGCGGGTCTGTACCGGCAACCGATGGCGCACTTGCACGGCAAAATCGGCAGCATCATGGCGCGCAGCATCCGCCGCAGCCACCGGAGACCTGCCATGCACACTGTCCAAATTGCACGACTGGCCATGCTGCTGCTGGGCGCCCTGCTCGGCGCCTGCGGCGGCGGTGGCGGTGGCGGCGGGACAAGCCCGCCAGTCATCGATCCGCCCACCGTGATCACCGGCCCGTCCTGGAACGGTTTGGGCCGGGACCCGCAGCACACAG
>JANMKM010000027.1:0-4967 GCA_031372035.1 Rhodoferax sp.
GAACCTACCCGAGTAAAAGGCTTTCATCAGCGCATTGTGTCGAAAGTATGGAAAACCACGGTTTTAGAATCACCGTTCTAAATTGGTGCAATGCAGCAAAATTTGCTTGCAATGAAGCCTTCACTCCCTATAATTCACTCCATGCTGCACTGCAACATAACTGAGCCAGAAAGCCCAGGTTCGGCGCAGATACCCACTGACCCACTCTTTTATTCTGGAGAAATGACATGCTGACTGCCGAACAAGTTCTGGCTTCCCAAAAGGCAAACTTCGAAACCCTCTTTGGCCTCACGACCAAGGCTTTCGAAGGTGTTGAAAAACTGGTAGAACTGAATGTGACCGCCACCAAGACCGCCCTGTCCGAAGTTGGCGACCACGCACAAGCCCTGCTGAGCGTCAAGGATGCACAGGAATTGCTGGCTCTGCAATCTGGCCTGTTCCAGCCTCTCGCTGAGAAGACCGCTGCATACAGCCGCCATTTGTACGACATCACGACCGGCTCCACCGCTGAATTTGGCAAGGCCATGGAAGCCCAGGCCGCCGAAGCCCAAAAGAAATTTCTCGGGCTCGTTGACAATGCGGCGAAGAATGCACCTGCCGGCTCCGAGACCGTGGTTGCCGTGATGAAGAGTGCTGTAGCCGCTGCCAACAATGCCCTGGAGTCGGTGCAAAAGGCTGTCAAGCAGGCGACCGAAGTCGCCGAAACCAACTTCAACACAGTGACGGCAAGTGCTGTCAACGCGACCAAGACGGTTTCGAAGAAGCGTTAATTAGTCACAGTGTTGCGCTGCGCAGACTCCGAAGTCGCTCAATTTGAGCCTTCGCTCTACGCAGCAAGGGAAAACCCTGAGATACTTTGTGACATGTTGATTTCGGGATGACCAATCCCTGACGATTGTCTCCTCGGATCTTTTCGAAACCTTTGGGTTCAGGGATCCCTTCAAAGCCTCATCGCAAGATGAGGCTTTTTTTTGGCTGTTGTTCCTGCGTTCGACCCGAAGCCACTCAACGGCTCTTGGCCTCGATGGCAGCCAGGAGCTTGGGCAGCATCGCTTGCATCGCGACCCGGCCAGCATCAATGGCGCGCCGTCGTGACCCAAAATCGGCACCGGCAAGGCCAGCCATATCGGGGCGCACGACGAGATCAGCCTCACGTAGTTCCAATGCGTTAATACTCTTTCCCATTATCGCGAACGTCTGCAGTAAGACTTGAACCGAATCGTCGGCACGATTGGTTTCCGGCGCATTTGAAATATCAACCGCAATGATGAGTTCCGCACCCATCTCCTTTGCGTATCGAACTGGAACCGGTGAAACCAGACCGCCATCGACAAATTCGCGCCCCGATATCTTCACGGGTTGAAATACTGCCGGAACAGCACTGGATGCGCGCACGGCGGTTCCAGTATCACCGCGGCGGAACAACACCCCTTGGCCGGAATGCAGGTCGGTCGCCACGATCCCCAACGGCATGCTGAAGTCCTCGATCAGCCGACCTCCAACCTGTGCGTTGACAAAACGGGCTATCGCTTCACCACGGAGCATGCCGCGGCCAAAAAACGGCAGCGTCCAATCAGCAAAGGTAGCTTCATCCATCACCATCGCAACATCATTGAGCTGACTGCCGGTCTTGCCACTGGCGTACATTGCAGCAACAAAGCTCCCTGCTGAGGTCCCGGCAACTAGTGATGGCCGAATTCCGTTTTCTTCAAGCACTTGAATTACACCCACATGGGCGAAACCACGCGCGGCTCCGCCCCCCAAGGCCAACCCTAATCGCGGCGCTCGTCGGGCCGCCACTTGCACGTTGGTTTGTGTAGTTGCTGGCAGCTGAACTGACCGTTCAGAGCCCGGCATTGGTACCGATGTGCAGCCTTGCGCAATCAAGAGCACGAACACCACGATTTGCAGCCGAAGCACTGCAATCGGGTTCATGGCAGCAGTCCGCAGGTCTGCCAACATACGCCAGTCACCTATCATTTTTATTAGGAATCATTCTCGTTTAGGTTAAAATGTGCAAATCAGACAACGCTACTTCGAAACCCATGAACGTCCATCTCAAATACCTCGCGGCCGCCGGCGTAACAACTTTGCTCGCTTGCACGGCAGCAATGGCACAGGAGGCCGCAATTAACATCTACTCCGCTCGTCACTACCCGACAGACGAGGCCTTGTATGCAGACTTCACACGTACGACCGGCATCAGAATCAACCGTGTCGATTCGGACGACGCAGGCATTGTCGCCCGTCTCAAAGCGGAAGGCGCCGGCTCACCGGCCGACGTCATCTTGTTGGTGGATGCCTCGAGGCTGTGGCGCGCCGATACTGATGGCTTGTTTCGACCGATCAAGTCGAAAGTACTTGATGCGGCAATTCCCATCCAGTTCCACGCCAAGGCAGGCCCCGACGGCGGCAGCACGTGGTACGGATTTTCGACCCGAGCCCGGGTCATTGTGTACGACAAGGTCAGGGTAAGGCGCGAAGATGTAGATACCTATGAAGAGCTAGGCGACCCCAAGAACAAGGGCAAACTGTGCATCCGTTCCGGCTCTCACCCCTACAACTTGTCACTGTTTGGCGCAGTAACCGAGCACCTGGGGGAGCAGAGGGCTGAGTCCTGGCTCAGAGGCATGGTGGCGAACATGGTCCGCGAACCCAAAGGCGGCGATACCGATCAAATCAAGTCAGTTGCCGCTGGGGAGTGCGCTATTGCCGTGACGAACACCTATTACCTGGCGCGCATCATGCGTTCGGACAAAGCTGAAGACAAAGCCGTGATGGACCGCATTGGAATAGTATTTCCGAACCAAGCCAGCTGGGGAACCCACGTCAATATTGCAGGCGGCGCGGTTGCGCAAAATTCGAAGAATGTTGCAAATGCGGTCAGGTTCCTGGAATACTTGGCCAGTCCTCAGGCGCAAGAGCACTTTGCCAATGGCAACAACGAATGGCCTGTTGCAACAGGAGTCAAAATCCAGAACGCCGCGCTACAGGCCATGACCGGTGGCAGCTTCAAGAGCGAAACCATTCCCATCAACCTCGTTGGTATGAACCAGATCAAAGTCCAGCAAATGCTCGATCGCGTGGGGTTCAAGTAGCCCGTCGCGCTACTGGTTGCCAACAGTTGCCACCAAGTCACTTTACGACTTGGTGGCTTCCTTCAAACGCGAACAAGGCGGCGCCCGTCCACCACAAAACCCGATTCAGGTCGCGGTCGCCTCTTCAGGCTTGGCCTTGCCCTCCTTCTTGGGCAGCGGTTGAATATCGAGTATGACTTCGCCTGACTCTTCACCCTTGTCATCCGTACCCAGCTTCATGTCGACTGTCAATCGCCCGCCATCTGTCAGCCGACCGAACAACAACTCGTCGGCCAAGGCGCGACGGATAGTGTCTTGAATCAAACGTTGCATGGGCCGTGCGCCCATCAGGGGATCAAAGCCCTTCTTGGCCAAGTGCTTGCGCAGGGTGTCAGTGAAAGTCACTTCAACCTTCTTGTCGGCCAGTTGTGTCTCCAACTGCAACAAGAACTTGTCGACAACGCGCAGTATCACGTTTTCGTCCAACGCCTTGAAGCTGACGGTGGCATCCAGGCGATTGCGGAACTCCGGAGTGAACAGGCGCTTGATGTCCGCCATTTCATCCCCGGACTCGCGCTTGGTGACAAAGCCGATGACCGCCTTGTTGATGGCCTCAGCGCCCGCGTTCGTTGTCATGATGATGATGACATTTCGGAAATCCGCCTTGCGCCCGTTGTTGTCCGTCAACGTTCCGTGATCCATGACCTGCAGCAGCACGTTGAAAATATCCGGATGGGCCTTCTCGATTTCATCAAGCAGCAGCACGCAATGCGGCTTCTTAGTGATCGCTTCCGTCAGCAGTCCACCCTGGTCAAAACCCACGTAACCTGGGGGCGCACCAATGAGCCGACTCACCGCGTGCCGCTCCATATATTCACTCATGTCAAAGCGCAGCAGGTCAATGCCCATGATGTAAGCCAGTTGCTTGGCCGCCTCGGTTTTGCCAACCCCCGTTGGCCCGCTGAACAAGAATGAGCCAATGGGCTTGTCACCCCTGCCAAGTCCGGAGCGCGCCATCTTCACGGCCGACGCAAGCACTTCCAGGGCTTTGTCCTGCCCAAACACGACATTCTTGAGGTCGCGCTCCAGCGTCTTGAGTTTGCTGCGATCGTCGTTTGACACGCTTGCGGGTGGGATTCGCGCGATCTTCGCCACGATCTCCTCGACCTCAGCCTTGCTGATGGTCTTCTTGCGACGGGATACTGGCAATATGCGTTGGGCGGCACCAGCCTCGTCAATCACGTCGATTGCCTTGTCCGGCAAATGCCGGTCGTTGATGTACTTGGCGCTCAGTTCAGCAGCGGCCTGCAGAGCGGCAACCGCATACTTGACATTGTGGTGCTCCTCAAAGCGTGACTTGAGCCCCTTGAGAATTTCAACAGTCTCGGTCACGGTGGGTTCCACCACGTCAACCTTTTGGAAGCGGCGTGAGAGCGCGGCATCCTTTTCGAAGATTCCACGGTACTCGGTGAAAGTTGTTGCACCGATGCATTTCAATGAGCCCGAACTCAGTCCAGGCTTCAACAGATTGGAAGCATCCAGAGTCCCGCCTGAAGCAGCCCCAGCACCTATGAGTGTGTGGATCTCGTCGATGAACAAGATGGCATTGGGCTTTTCTTTGAGCGACTTCAGCACTCCCTTCAGGCGTTGCTCGAAATCGCCCCGGTATTTTGTTCCGGCGAGCAACGCCCCCATATCCAGGGAGTACACGCTGGAGTCCGCCAGAATTTCAGGTACGTCCTTCTGGGTGATACGCCAAGCCAAGCCCTCAGCGATAGCTGTCTTCCCGACACCGGCCTCACCAACCAACAGAGGATTGTTCTTGCGTCGGCGGCACAGAATCTGGATGACCCGCTCGACTTCATATTCGCGTCCAATCAAAGGATCGAT
>JANMKM010000081.1:0-4551 GCA_031372035.1 Rhodoferax sp.
CCCGCACACCCGCCGCGCGCAGCCGCTCGATCGGGTGTTCGGCCATGCTGGGGTAGACATTCAGCACCAGGTTCGATGTGGGGCAGATGCCCAGTGGAATCTGCCGGTCCGCCAGCATACCGACCAATGCGGCATCTTCGATCGCTCTGACACCGTGATCGATCCGGTCGGCACCCAGCAACTGCACCGCGTCCCACACGCCTTCCGGTCCACTGGATTCACCGGCGTGCACCGTTCGGCGCAAGCCGGCCGCACCTGCCCGGCGGAAGGCATCGGCAAAGCGCGGGCCGGTGCGGCCGGCGGTGGCTTCGTTGCCGTCCACCGACAGGGCCACGACCCGCGGGTGCCGCGCGGCGACCAGCCACTCGACCAGTTCCACAGCGGCATCGGCGGACTGGGTACGCAGCAGGCTGACACACAGACCCACCGGGGGCAGGCCATCCTGTTCCGCTTCCCGGAAACCGGCGTCCACGGCATCCAGCATCGCGCCCAGGCGGCCGTGCCAGGCATGCCAGTGGGTGGGATTGAAGATGACGTCGGCGTAGCCGGTGCCGTTGTCCGCGAGCCGCCGGGCAAGGCCGTAGCTGAGTTCCACCAGACGCTCCCGGGTCGACGCCAGGCCGCAGGCCAGATCCAGAAAACCCAGAAAATCCGCCAGGCCAGCGAACTGGAACAGTTGTTCCCGCGGCCGGGGCAGGGTCACGCCTTCCAGCCTGGCCCAGTGCTCGATCACGGCAGCCTCGAAGCTTCCTTCCAGGTGCAGGTGCACCTCGGCCTTGGGCAGGGACTTCAGGTGCGCCTCTTCAGCAGTCTGGGGCGACGGGCTCGTGTTCATGGTTGGTGCGAATGGTTGTGTTCAGTCCAGCTACCCGATCGTGAACGCAGACTCCTTGCCCTGCAGTTTCACCGCTACAGTGGCTACGCGCCCCGCCAGCCCGGCTTGCGTGGCGGCGTCGAGCAGCAGCTTGTGGCCGCCGCGGGCGGACTCGGACTCCATCAGCACCGCGCGGCGCAGCGGCGCGCCGACACAGGCGTAGGCGGCGCGCTGCGCGCTGCCGGCAGTGCCGGCCACCATCGCGCCGCGGGCAATACCCAGCCCCATGGTGATCGGTACGCGCCGCACGGCAAGCCGCTCGGCATTGAAAAGGGCTGCCATGTCCACCATCTCGCGCGCTGCCTGCACGGCGGGCAACGGCGCCTCAAACATGGCCATCAGTCCATCGCCGGTCAGCTGCGGCACAGTGCCGCCCTGGGCCAGGATGGCGTCGAACATCAGCGTGCACCAGTCGTTGAGCAGCAGGATGATCTCGTGCGGCGTGTGGCTGGGCAGTTGTGGCCGATGAATACTGGCTGCCTCTGCAACACATTGACCAAGGAGCGAAGCCATGCATGCGATAGCCAGGTTGATCCGACGCCTCACCACTGCACGTGTTCGCCGCAACCTCGCCGTGGCCTTGGCCGCAGCGGCTTGCTGCGGCGTGTCGCCGTAATCAATTAACCGCCGGACTCCGGACTGGCGGCTCGAACAAGGACAGCAGGGCGGACGCAAGCGGGCCGCCATCCGGGTAGAGCGGATGCCCAAAGCCCGCCCGCGGCAATGCGAACTGGAGGTAGTGGTCCGGCGCCTGTAACGGCACCGGCATCCAGATGCCGGTACTTCTTGATAGTTGTATTTATGGCGACATCAATGTAGTATTCGCTACATGCATTTGCCAGACCTGTCGTGGTTGTTGCTCGTGGTCTCCTTACCCACGGCAAGCGCCACGGCGCGGATGCGGATCTGGCGCACGCTCAAGGCCCTGGGTTGTGTGGCGCTGCGCGACGGTGCTTACCTGATGCCCGCCAGTGCCCAACATGAGGAGGCGCTGCAGGCGCTGGCCGATGGCTGCACGGCAGAGGGCGGCAGTGCCTGGCTGATGCCGGTCCAGGCGCGCTCGGCGGACGCTGCCACGACCTACAGCCAACTCTTCGACCGCAGCGCAGACTACGCCGAACTGCGCGAGGCCTGGAACGAAGTGAGCCGCGGGCTGGGCAGCCGGGGCGCGGCGGAACTGGTCCGGCTGCAGCGCAAATTGCGGCGCGAGTTCGAAGCGCTGCGGGCCATCGACTTCTTCCCTGGCGACGCCAGTGTCGCGGCTGAAGCGGCGTGGATCGACCTCCAGCGGCGCATCGGCAGCCTGGTTTCGCCCGACGAACCGAACGAGACCCAGGGCCGCATCCCCAGACTCGACCCCGGCAAGTACCAGGGCCGCATCTGGGCGACGCGGCGCCGCTTGTGGGTCGACCGCGTTGCCAGCGCCTGGCTGATTCGCCGTTTCATCGATCACGGTGCGCGTTTCCAGTGGCTGGCCAAGCCTTCGGACTGCCCCAAACGGTCCATTGGTTTCGACTTCGATGGCGCAACCTTCACCCACGTCGGCGACCGGGTGACGTTCGAGACGCTGATGGCCAGCTTCGGACTGGAAGCCGACCCCGGGCTCGTGCGGCTGGCTGCCGTCGTGCACGTGCTCGACACCGGTGGCGAGCCGGTCCCCGAGGCCAAGGGTTTCGAGGCCGTGCTGGCCGGGGCCCGCGAGCGCCTGGGCGACGACGATGGCCTGCTGGCGGAGATGGGCAGCGTGCTGGATTCGCTGTACGCGCACTTCGCGCGTGAGGCCCAACGGGCCAACGACAAGGGAGGCAAACGATGAACCATGACCACACCCGCGCAGCAGCAGCTGCGGTTGCTTTGCTATACCCCGGTGACCGCGCCGCGCGCGATCGCGCCGACCCGGCCGAGAGCCGATTTGCAGCCCTGTTCGAGGCCTTCTCGGCTGCCGGCGTGGCGGCTGCGCCGGCTGTCTATCACGATGATTTCGCCGACGAGGTGGCGGCGCAACTGCTGCGGGCGCAGGTCGTGCTGGTCTGGTGCAACCCGATCGAAGGTGGCCGCCGGCGTGACCGCCTGGACACCCTGCTGCGCAGGGTTGCTGCCACCGGCGTGCGGGTCAGCGCGCATCCCGATGCCATTCTTCGCCTCGGCACCAAGGATGTCCTGGTCGAGACCCGTGACCTGCCATTCGGCAGCGACACGCACCGGGTGGACAGCCTGGAACAACTGGCGCACGAACTGCCGCAGCGGCTGCGCCAGGGCGCACGCGTGCTCAAGCAACACCGTGGCCACAGCGGCATCGGAATCTGGCGGGTAGAGTCTGTGGGCGGCCAGAGCAGCGCGGGAGCACTGAAACTGCGCCACGCCCAGCGCGGCAGCGAGGAAGAGCGGGTGGACCTGGCCGGCCTGCTGCAGCGCATGGGTCCGTACTTCGAGCCGGCGCAGGGTGGGCACATGATTGACCAGGCCTGGCAGCCCCGACTGGCAGAGGGCATGGTGCGCGCTTACCTGGTGCAGGACCGCGTGACCGGCTTCGGCCTTCAGGCCATCAATGCGCTGCATCCGACAGTGCAGCAGGCCGGCTCCCGCCTGTACCACGGGCCAGACCTGGCGGAGCTCCAGTTCCTGCGCCAGCAGCTGGAGACCGGGTGGATTGAGCGGCTGCGCGAGCGTGTCGGCCTGGCGCGGGAGCAGCTGCCACTGCTGTGGGATTGCGACTTCATACCAGGCGTGCAGGCGCCAGGCGAGGCGCTGCGCTACGTGCTGTGCGAGGTCAACGTCAGCAGTGTCTCGCCGTTTCCGCCGTCGTCGATTGCGCCGCTGGTCGAGGCCGTCCGGGTGATATTGGGTGCCGGCGCGGCAAGCAAGCCGTGATGAAGAAGGCGCTCGCTCTTGCGCTGCTGCTGCATGCCGCTTGCGCATGGGCGTTGGAGATCCGGTTCGAGCCGGTTGCCACCAACGTTTACGCCTATGTTGGTGACACCGGCGCTCGATCGGTCGAGAACCAGGGCCTCAACGCCAACCTCGGTCTGTTCGTGACGCCGGCCGGCGCGGTGCTGATTGATAGCGGCCCGACCTGGCAGAGCGCGCAACAGATCCACGCCGCGGTGCGCCAGGTTACTGCGCAACCGCTGCGCTGGGTCATCAACACCGGCGGGCAAGACCATCGCTGGCTCGGCAACGGCTACTTCCAGTCCCAGGGGGCCGAGCTCATCGCACACGCAAACGCGCTACCGGACATGCGCGCGCGCGGCGCCGACCAGCTCGCCGCACTGCGCACGCTGCTCGGCGCAGCGGCCGCGGGCACGGCGGCCGCGCTGCCGGGCCGCCTGATTGAAGGCACTGACGCGCGCCTCGAACTCGGCGGCACGGTGTTCGAGCTGCGGCATCGCGGCGGCGGGCATACACCGGGCGACATGATGGTCTGGCTGCCGCAGTCGAATGTGCTGTTTGCCGGTGACATCGTCTACGTTGATCGCATGCTGGCGGTGATTCCGGTCAGCAGCACCCGCCATTGGCTGCAGGCCTTCGAGGTGGTCGACGCGCTGGCGCCGGCGCAGATCGTGCCCGGGCACGGCCGGGTCTCCAGCCTGGCATCGGCGCAGGTGCAGACACGCGACTACCTGGCGGCGCTGCGCCAGTTGAGCCTGTACTTGAACTGGCGGGCTGAAGGGCTGGCC
>JANMKM010000099.1:0-2129 GCA_031372035.1 Rhodoferax sp.
GAGCGTGGCATCACGATCCGGCAACTGACCGACGAAATGACGGCTGCGATGCATGCCGATGTAGCGGCGCTGGGGATCGTGCCGCCAAGCATCGAGCCCCGCGCCACCGAGCACGTGCCGCAGATGCTGGAGATGATCGCTGAGCTGGAACTCAAGGGCCTGGCCTACCGGTCCAGCAATGGTGATGTGAACTATGCCGTGCGCAAGTTTCCGGGCTACGGCAAGCTCTCGGGCAAGTCGCTGGACCAGCTGCGCGCCGGTGAGCGCGTGGCCGTGCTCGACGGCAAGGAGGACCCGCTGGACTTCGTGCTGTGGAAGGCCGCCAAGGAGTCCGAACCCGAAGACGCCAAGTGGGACAGCCCGTTTGGCCGTGGCCGACCGGGCTGGCACATCGAATGCTCAGCCATGTGCAAAGCCAGTCTGGGCGAGCATTTCGATATCCATGGCGGTGGCATGGACCTGCAGTTCCCGCACCACGAGAACGAGATTGCACAAAGTGAAGGCGCCAGTGGTCGGCCCTTTGTCAACTATTGGATGCACAACGGATTCCTGAATGTTGACAACGAGAAGATGTCCAAGTCCCTGGGCAACTTCTTCACCATCCGCGATGTGCTGCAACGCTATGACGGCGAAACCATCCGCTTCTTCATGCTGCGCACCCACTACAGGACGCAGTTCAACTTCAGCGACGCCAACCAGGACGATGCAAGGTCTGCCCTGCGCCGGCTCTACACCGCCCTGGCCCAGGTGCCACCCGCGACGGTGGCGCTGGACTGGAGCGAGCCCTATGCCGCCCGCTTCAAGGCCGGCATGGACGAAGACTTCGGTACGCCGGAAGCGGTGGCGGTGCTGTTCGAACTGGCGTCCGAGATCAACCGCAGCCACAGCGCGGAACTTGCGGGTGTGCTGCGGGCCTTGGGTGGCTGCGTCGGCCTGCTGCAAACAGACCCCCAGGCTTTCCTGCAAGCCCGCGCCACACTGGACGAGGCGGCTATCCAGGCCCTGATTGCGCAACGGGCGCAGGCCAAGGCGGCGCGCGATTTCGCGTTGGCAGACCAGGTGCGCAAGGACCTGCTGGCCCAGGGCATTGCCTTGAAGGACTCGGCGAACGGTACTACCTGGGAGGTGGTCTCGTGAAGCGTCCCCGCGCGGGCGCGTTCAGGGGGGCCGATGGCTGCCGCTAAGGCCGCTGTAGCGAAGGCGGCGACGCCCCACTATTGGGACGATGCCTGCAAGCACCTGGTCAAAAAGGACCGGGTGATGCGGCGCCTGATCCCGCAGTTTGGCGACGCCTGCCTGCAAAGCCGGGGTGACGCTTTCATCACGCTGGCGCGCAGCATCGTGGGACAGCAGATTTCGGTCAAGGCGGCGCAGACCGTGTGGGACCGTTTCGCCCAGTTGTCATGCAAGCCTGGCGCATCGGCTTCGACCCGGGCACGGGCAGCGGGCATCACCCCGGCCGGCGTTCTCAAGCTCAAGGTCGATGACATGCGCGCCGCTGGCCTGAGTGCCCGCAAGATCGAGTATCTGGTCGATCTGTCGCTGCATTTCGACAGCGGCTCGATCGAGGCCGGCGCTTGGGCAGCCATGGATGACGAAGCCATCATTGCCGAACTGGTGGGCATCCGCGGCATTGGCCGCTGGACGGCAGAGATGTTCCTGATCTTCCACCTGATGCGTCCCAATGTGCTGCCGCTGGACGACATCGGCCTGATCAACGGCATCAGCAAGAACTACTTTTCCGGCGACGACGTCAGCCGCAGCGACGCGCGCGAGGTGGCTGCCGCCTGGGTGCCGTATTGCAGTGTGGCGACTTGGTATATTTGGCGCTCGCTGGATCCGCTGCCAGTGGAATACTGAGCATCAAGAGGAGTCATCGTTGGTAAAGAAAACATTCCTTGATTTCGAGCAGCCCATTGCGGAACTCGAATCCAAGATCGAAGAGCTGCGCTACGTGCAGACCGAGTCCGCGGTCGACATCTCGGCCGAGATCGACCAGCTGGCCAAGAAGAGCCAGCAGCTGACCAAGGACATCTACAGTGACCTCACGCCCTGGCAGATCACCAAGATTGCGCGCCATGCCGAGCGCCCCTACACCCTGGACTACATCAACGAGATCTTCACCCATT
>JANMKM010000132.1:0-11305 GCA_031372035.1 Rhodoferax sp.
GGCATCGTCACCCGAGGCGCCAGCGCGGTCGACCAGTCCAGCGTCACGGGCGAGAGCATTCCGGTGGACAAGCAGCCGGGGGACACGGTGTTTGCAGGCACCATCAACGCCACGGGTGAGCTGGAGATCCAGGTGACCGCTGTTGCCAGCGCATCAACCCTGTCGCGCATCATCCAGGTGGTGGAGCAGGCCCAGGGTGCGCGGGCGCCAACGCAGCGCTTTGTCGACCGGTTTGCCGCCATCTACACGCCGGCGGTGTTCGGCATTGCGCTGGCCGTCGCCGTGTTGATGCCGCTGGTCACCTCGCTGAGCTGGCTGGCAGCCTTGTACAAGGCGCTGGTGCTGCTGGTCATTGCCTGTCCCTGTGCCCTGGTGATCTCGACACCGGTGACCGTGGTCAGCGGCTTGTCGGCGGCGGCGCGCCGCGGCATCCTGGTCAAGGGCGGCACGCATCTGGAAAACGCGCGGCTGCTCAAGGCCATCGCCCTGGACAAGACCGGCACCATCACCGAGGGCAAACCGAAGCTGGTGGAGTGGCGGGTATGGGGCGATGCCGACCGCAGCAGTGTTGCGCAGTGGGCAGCCAGCCTGGCGGCCCGCTCGGACCATCCGGTGTCGCAGGCCATCGCAGCCGGCCTGGGCCTGGCCGGTGGCGCCGTCGAAGACCTGCAGGCGCTGCCCGGGCGCGGCGTCACGGGCCTGGTCAATGGTCAGCGGCTGCTGCTGGGCAACCACCGCTTGGTGCATGAGCGCGGGCTGTGCGGCGCCGAGCTGGAGGCGGCACTGGCATTGCACGAACAACAGGGCCGCAGCGTCACCCTGCTGGCCGAAGAAAGCCGTGTCATGGCCATCTTTGCGGTGGCCGACACCATCCGTGAGACCTCGCGCCAGGCCGTGGCCGAGCTCAAGGCGCTGGGCGTGAGCACGGTGATGCTGACCGGGGACAACGCTGCCACGGCGCGGGCGATCGCCACTCAGGCAGGCATCGAGGACGCCCGCGGCGACCTGCTGCCCGAGGCCAAGCTCGATGCGATCAAGGCGATGCAGGCCAGCTATGGCCCGACCGGCATGGTCGGTGACGGCATCAATGACGCGCCGGCTCTGGCCCAGGCCGACATCGGCTTCGCCATGGGTGGCGCTGGCACCGACACCGCGATGGAAACAGCGGACGTGGTCATCATGAACGACAACCTGCTGCGCCTGGCCGAGACTATCCGCTTCTCGCGCCGCACCCGCGTGGTGCTTTGGCAGAACATCAGCCTGGCACTGGGCATCAAGAGCGTGTTTCTGGTGCTGGCGGTGTTTGGCAGTGCCACGATGTGGATGGCGGTCTTTGCCGACATGGGCGCCAGCCTGCTGGTTGTGGCCAATGGCCTGCGCCTGCTGCGGCCGGGTGTCGAAATTGCGTCGGATACGCTACAGAAAAAGTAGTGTTCCGTGCTTTATTCATGCGGCTTCTGGCTTCGGGGTCGCCGCAGCAAGAGGTAGGCAGCCGGCAGTACAAACATCGACAGCAGAGGCGCCGTGATCATGCCGCCCACCATGGGTGCGGCAATGCGCTGCATCACCTCCGAGCCGGTGCCGCTGCCCCACATGATCGGGAACAGGCCGGCCAGGATCACGGCCACCGTCATGGCCTTGGGCCGCACCCGCAGCACCGCGCCCTCGCGGACTGCGTCCAGCAGGTCCGCGGCGCCCGCATGGCCGTCGGCCAGGCGCCGCTCCCAGGCATGTTTCAGGTACAGCAGCATGATGACGCCGAACTCGGCCGAGACGCCAGCCAGCGCGATGAAGCCCACGGCCCCGGCCACTGACAGGTTGTAGCCCAGCAGGTACAGCAGCCAGATGCCGCCCACCAGGGCAAAGGGCAGGGTCAGCATGATCACCAGGGCTTCGTCCAGGCGCTGGAAGGCCAGGAACAGCAGCACGAACACGATCAGCAGGGTGAAGGGCACCACCACCTGCAGCCGGGCTGTGGCGCGCTCCAGGAACTCGAACTGGCCCGACCACGAGATGGAGTAGCCTGGCGGCAGTGTCACCTGGGCCGCCACAGCGCGCTGCATGTCCTGCACCGCAGAGCGCAGATCCCGGCCGCGGATGTCCACATAGACCCAGCCGGACAGGCGGGCGTTCTCGCTGCGCAGCATCGGCGGCCCGTCGCTGATCTTGATGTCCGCTACATCCGACAGCAGCAGCCGCTGGCCGCGCTCGCTGACGATCGGCAGGCTGCGCAGCTTCTGCAACGAGTCGCGCAATTCGCGCGGGTAGCGCACATTGATCGGGAAGCGCTGCAGGCCTTCGACGGTCTCGCCGACGTTCTCGCCACCCAGGGCCGTGCTGACCACCGACTGCACGTCGGCGATGTTCATGCCGAAGCGCGCCGCCGCGTCACGGCGGATCTCGATGTCGATGTAGCGACCACCCGTGAGTCGCTCGGCCAGGGCACTGCTGACGCCCGGCACGGTCTTGAGCACGCGTTCGATCTCGGCGGTGGTGCGGTCAATCGTGGCCAGATCGGCGCCTGCCACCTTGACGCCCACCGGGCTCTTGATGCCGGTGGCCAGCATGTCGATCCGGTTGCGGATCGGCGGCACCCAGATGTTGGACAGGCCAGGCACCTGGACGATGCGGTCCAGTTCCTCCACCAGCTTGTCCTGCGTCAAGCCGGTGCGCCACTGTTCGCGCGGCTTGAACTGGATCGTGGTCTCGAACATCTCCAGTGGCGCCGGGTCGGTGGCGGTTTCGGCCCGGCCGGCCTTGCCGAACACCGAGGCGACCTCGGGCACGGTCCCGATCAGCCGGTCGGTCTGCTGCAGCAGTTCTGCCGCCTTGCCGGCCGACAGCCCGGGCAGTGCCGACGGCATGTAGAGCAGGTCGCCCTCGTCCAGCCGCGGCATGAACTCGCCGCCGATGCGCTGCAGTGGCCACAGGCTGGTCAGCAACAGCAATCCAGCCAGCAGCAGCGTGGCCTTGGGCCAGTGCAGCACCACTTCGAGCAGCGGCCGGTAGACGGCAATCAGCGCCCGGTTCAGCGGGTTGCTGTGTTCGTGCGGAATGCGGCCGCGGATCAGGTAGCCCATCAGCACCGGTATCAGGGTCACCGACAGGCAGGCTGCAGCCGCCATGGCATAGGTCTTGGTGAAGGCCAGCGGCGAGAACAGCCGCCCCTCCTGGGCCTGCAGCGTGAACACCGGAACGAATGACAGCGTGATGATCAGCAGCGAGAAGAACAGGGCAGGGCCGACCTCGGCCGCGGCCTCGCCGATCACCTGCCAGCGGGCCTCACCCTTCAACTGCGCGCCCGGATGCTGCGCGGTCCACTGCTCCAGGTGCTTGTGGGCGTTCTCGATCATCACCACGGCGGCGTCCACCATCGCGCCGATGGCAATGGCGATGCCGCCCAGCGACATGATGTTGGCGTTGACGCCCTGGTAGTGCATCACGATGAACGCGGCCAGGATGCCCAGCGGCAGCGAGATGATGGCCACGAAGGCCGAGCGCAGGTGGAACAGGAACAGGAAGCAGACCACGGCCACCACGGCAAATTCTTCCAGCAGCTTGGTCTGCAGGTTGTCCACAGCGCGCTGGATCAGGCCCGAGCGGTCATACACCGGCACGATCTCCACCCCCGGCGGCAAGCTGGCGCGCAGCGACGCCAGCTTGGCCTTGACCGCGGCTATGGTCTGCAGCGCATTGCGGCCGGAGCGCATCACGATGATGCCGCCAGCGGCTTCGCCTTCACCGTCGAGCTCGCTGATGCCACGGCGCATCTCCGGGCCCAGCTGGACCCTTGCCACGTCGCCCAGGCGCACGCTGACGCCGCCCGGCGTGGTGCTCAGCGGCACCTGGCGAAAGTCTTCCAGTGTGCGCAGATAGCCCGAAGCCCGCACCATGTACTCGGCCTCGCCCAGTTCCAGCACCGAGCCGCCGCTCTCGGCGTTGGCCCGCTGCAGCGCCTCCACCACGCGGGTGTGGGGGATGCCGTAACTGGCCAGTTTCTCTGGATCCAGCACCACCTGGTACTGGCGCACCATGCCGCCTACCGACGCCACCTCGGCCACGTCGGGAACCGTCTTCAGTTCGAACTTGAGAAACCAGTCTTGCAAGGCCCGCAGCTGTCCGGTATCGTGTGCGCCGCTGCGGTCAATGAGTGCGTACTGGTAGATCCAGCCCAGACCGGTGGCGTCCGGCCCGAGCGCCGGTTTGGCAGAGGCCGGCAGGCGCGACTGCACCTGGTTCAGGTACTCCAGCACCCGGGAGCGGGCCCAGTACAGGTCGGTGCCATCCTCGAACAGCACGTACACAAAGGAGTCGCCAAAGAACGAGTAGCCGCGCACTGTCCTGGCGCCGGGCACCGACAGCATGGTCGTTGTCAGCGGATAGGTGACCTGGTTCTCGACGATCCGCGGCGCCTGCCCGGGGTAGCTGGTGCGGATGATCACCTGCACGTCCGAGAGGTCGGGCAGCGCGTCCAGCGGCGTGCGCTGCACCGCATACACGCCCCAGGCCGCCAGACCCAGCGTGGCCAGCAGCACCAGCAGCCGGTTGACCATGGACCAGCGGATCAGTGCGGCAATCACCGCATGCTCCCGGAGGCGGGTGCCATGGGGGCTGGCGCAGCTGGTGCTGGCGCGTTGTTGAGCCGCGCTTCCAGGCCTTTGAGGCTGGCTTCGGAGTCGATCAGGAACTGGCCCGAAGCCACCACCCGCTGGCCGGCGTGAAGGCCGGTCTTGATCTCGGTCTGGCCCTGGCTCTCCGTGCCGGTCTGCACCTCGACCGGGGTGTAACGGCCGCCATCCTCGGCCAGCATCACGACCGCACGCCGACCGGTCTGGATCACGGCTTCACTGGGCACCAGCAGCAGCTTGGTCGCGCCCCTGTCGGCGAACTGCATGGTCACCGTCATGCCTGGCACCAGCCGACCCTGCGGGTTCGGCAGTTCCATCCGGGCCCGGATGGTGCGGGTGGCGGCGTTCACGTCCGGCAGCACCGCCTGCACCTGGCCCTGCAGCATCTGGCCGGGCAGCGCCGGGCTGCTGGCCTGCACCCGGCCGCCGGTTCGTAGCAGCGCGGCCTGGCTTTCCGGCACCTCGGCCGTGGCCCACACGGTCGAGGTCCCGTTTATGCGAAACAGGGTGGCACCCGGCGCCACGGTCATGCCCTCACGCACCAGCAATTCGCTGATGACGCCGGTGATTGGCGCGTGGATGGTGATTCGGGCCTGGGTCGTGCCGCTGCTTTCCACGCGCGCGATCAGCGCGTCGTCCATGCCGGCCAGGCGCATGCGCTGGCGCGCACCGTCCACCAGTGGCGCCAGACCCTCGCCGCGCATCCGCCTGAGCGCCAGGAACTCGTCTTGCACCGCAACCCAGTCAGGCAGGTACAGCTCCACCAGCGGTTGGCCCTGGGCCACCCGGTCCAGCGTGGCGCGGGCCTGCAGGCGCTGCACGAAGCCACCCGCGCGCGCCTGCACCACTGCCTGGTCGCGCTCGTTGAAGCCGATGCTGCCGATGGCGGTGAAAACCGAAGTCAGCGTGCCCTCGGTCACCAGAGCCGTGCGCAGCCCCAGGTTCTGGCCCATGCGCGGGCTGACGCTGACGCCACCCTGGTTCTTGTTTGTGCCGGTATCTGCATCGGCATACACCGGCACCAGCTCCATGTCCATGAAAGGTGACTTGCCCGGTTTGTCGAACTTCTGGCCCGGCACCATCGGGTCGTGGTAGTAGAGGACCTTGCGCTCGGCAGGCGCCAGGGCCTGGGCCTGCGGCTGGGGCTGATGCTGGCTGGCAGCGCCGTGCTGCTGGCCCAGGGTGTAGAGCCCGTAGCCAGCCGCACCGGCCAGCAAGAGGCCGACGCAACCGAGGGCAAGGCGTGCGATGGGGTTCATGGTTGCTCCTTGGAGGTCGGGGTGTCGGCCGGTGCTGCGACCAGGTACTGCCACTGGAGCCACTGACGTGCTGTGTCCCACTCGAGGGACAGCAGCTGCAGGCGGGCGTCCAATGCCTCGCGCCGGGCGGCGAATACCGCGCCAAGATCCAGCTTGCCGTTGCCGTAGGCGGTTTGCGCCGCGCTGCTGCGCTGCGCTGCGGCCGGCAGCAGTTCCTGTTCCAGGCGCCGGACCCGCTCCACGGCGCTGGCCCAGTCGCCCTGTTGCACCCGGACCTGTGCGGTGTGTGCCAGCAGCGCGTCATCGAGATTCGCGCGGGCCTGAGCCAGCACTGCCACCTTGGCTGCGACATCGCGGTCCTGGCGTTGCGCCCGGTCCAGCTGCAGCGGAATAGAAACACCCACCGACAGCATGTTGGACCAGGCCGGACCGCGCTGGCTGTAGCTGGCCTCAACCGTCCAGTCGGCGCGGGTGCCGGCCTGCGCCTGCCGCAGCTCGGTCTCGGCAGTGCGGACATCGGCTTCCAGCAGTGCCACGGCATGGTGCAAGCGCATGTGTTCGGTGTCGCCGACGGCCCGGGCTGCCGCGGCGGCATCCAGCCAGGGCTTGGCATCCAGGAGCACCTCACCGTCCGCCTTGGGGCCAACCCAGCGGCCCAGCATCAGCCGCGCCGCGGCCTCCTGGCGCTCCACCTGGCGCAGCCTGTCCTGCAGCGCGGCCGCGACAGTTCGGGCCATGAAAACATCTGCCTGGGTCGCACGGCCGCTGCCATAGGCCGTATCCAGTGCCTGCAGCTGCAGGGCAGTTTCGTCCAGTTGCCGGCGCAGCACGCCGGCGCTGTCGCGGGTGTAGTAGCTGTCGATCCATGCCAGGCCGGCATCGCGCGCAATGCCGGCAACGGCCAGGGCACGCAGCACCACCTGACGCTGGGCATCGCGTTGCACCCGCTCGACTTTCAGCTGGCGCTTTTCCGGGCGCGGCAATTCCTGCATCAGGCCGACGCGGCGCATCGTCATGAAGTCCTGGGTGAGGCTGAAGCGGTCGGGGCCGTCCAGCGGCAGGTTGTCGAGTCCGAAGCGCAGCACCGGGTCCGGCAACTGGCCGGCGGCCACGGCCTGGTGCTGCAGCGCTGTGGCAGCGGCATCCTGGGCGCCGAGCTGGCGCGACTGCTGCACCGCAAGCTGTTGTGCTGCGACCAGGCTGAGTGGCTGTTGTGCCTGCAGCGAGAGCGCGCAGCCAGCGAGAAGTGTGGCGGCGATGGGCCGCAACAGATGGGATGCAAGGAACATGAGACCTCCGGACAGAGCAGGACGATGCGCCTGCGCACAGGGCTCAGGCGGCAGCGGGCAGCGCTTGGGAGGTCAAAAACGCAGGCAGCAGTGCAACAGGGTAAGGGGTGGGCCGGTGGGGTGCAGGCGCAGTGGCAGCGCATGCAGCGCGTCGTGCAACGGGTCTGACGCCACTGCCACAACCCGGCCGGTTGCCGGAGCGGGGCAGATGTCCGGCAGCTGGTAGCTGTCGGCGCGCTGCTGCTGGTCCTGGCAATGGGCCATGCACAGGGCAGGCTGTTCGTCGTCAACAGCGCCGGTCATATCCTGCGCACATGGCATGCCGGCATGCGCCGCTGCTGGCGCAACCGCTGCATCAGGGCAGCGGTAGCCGGCCAGTGCCAATTGCCCGAACAGCAGCGCACACAACGCCACGGCGATGGTGATACAGCGGGAACGGCGGTTGCTGGTCATGGTTGGAGCTTCGGGCGCGCGCTGGCGAGCAAACCCGGGTGCCAGTCTATACCGGCCGCCGCCTGCCCGGTTGATGCATTGGGTCGCCCTTGCGCCAGATCAAGCCGGCATTTCGCGGCGCCGGACAGATCCATGTGCGCTGCCGCACCGATGGCTAGCTACAGTGCCGGTGATGATGTCTGTGGCAATGCAGCCAGACCCAGGAGACACAGCATGCACAAGTCCGATCCACCCACATCCTTTGGCGTGTTCAAACCGGTTGATCACATCGTGATGGCTTTCAAGAACGTCATTGATCTGGAACAGGCCGAACGCAGCCTGCTCGAACAGGGCTTTGTGGCCGCCGATATGGTGCGCTACACGCCCCAGGAAATGATTGCGCAGGTCGAGGCGGAGATACCGCAGGCCAGTCCGCTGGCTTCGATCGGTCAGGACCTGAACCTGATCAAGGCGCACCGTGCGCTGGCGCAGGAGGATTGCAGTTTCCTGGTGGTGCACGCGCCGAAGGACGATGCGGCTGAGCGCGTGGCACAGGTTGCAAGAAGCCGTGGCGCGGTATCGGCCCAGCGTTATGGCAGCCTGATCGTGGAAGACCTGATCGAGCAGCCCACGGAATCCGGCCAGGTGTTCGAATCGCCCGAGCGCGGGCTCGACGCCGCCGTGGTGCAGGACGCGGGCCGCTGACCTGCCCATTCCATTTTCAGTTCGATACGAGAGTAGGCGCACCGACGAAGACAGTGCTTCTGGCACGGCGAGGAGGGGCAACGACCTATCGTATTGAAATGGAAATGGAATCAGGTGCTGTGCCGGGCTTCCTGCAGGTCAATCTCGCGGGTGATCTTGCGCACCGTGGTGTCCTTGAACTCCTTGCCCTGGCCGAGTTGCAGCACCGCCTCGCGCTCGGCCCGCAGCGCCAGCAGGTGTAGCTGGCGCTCCATGGCATCGGCTTTGGCTGGGGGCGCGCCGGCACTCTCGGCCTCATGCTGCAGCCGTTGCTGGTAGAGCTGCAGTATCCGGGTGGCGGCATCGCCATGGGCGCTGGCATCAGCGTGTCCCATGTCCATCTGCTGTTGCGCCGCCTCGACGGCTCGCACCGCCGCGGTTGCAGCGGCATGGCGCAGCCGGCTTTCAGCGGCCCACTGCGATGGATCGGGTGGCAGCTTCAGACCCGGGAGCAGCCGCGGCAGCCCGACGGTTGCAAGCAGCAGCGACAGCACAATCACGCCGGCAGCCAGCGCAATGGCCAGGTCCCGCCCCGGGAACGGGCTGCCGTCGGCCATCCGCAGCGGCAGCGTCAGCACCCCGGCGAGCGTGACGGCGCCGCGCACGCCCGCCAGCGACATCGCCACCACGACCCGGCCATAGGCGGGTGCCACCGGCTCGCCGCGCTTGCGTTTGGCAGAGAAGGTGACGCGCATCGATGCCCAGACCCAGAGGAATCGCAGCAGTGTCAGGGCCAGCACCAGGATGACGACATACAGCGCCAGCCACCAGGGGCTGTGGTGCCCGGTCAGGCGCACCGTACGCTCGGCGCTGGAGACGATGGACGGAATCTGCTCTCCCAGTAGCACGAAGATGCTGCCGTTGGCGGCGAACTGCACCGTGTCCCAGACGGCGGTGCGGCGGATGCGCGTGATGGCCTGCCAGTGGTGGTGCGGCGCCATGCCCATGGTGATGCCGGCCGCCACCGCCGCCAGGATACCGGAGCACTGCAGCTGTTCGGCCAGCAGGTAGACACCGGAGGGGATCAGCAACGTCAGCAGGATCTGGGCCCCGCCGTCGTCGCCGAGCAGGCCCTTGGCGCGGGAACTGGCCCGGGTCACGATCCAGGTGGCGGCCACGCCCAGTGCCAGCCCGCCCAGGGCGACCCATAGAAAACTCAGCAGCGCCTGCCCTAAGGAAAACGACCCGGTCAGCACGGCGGCCACCGCAAAACGCATGCACACCAGGCCCGATGCGTCGTTGAACAGCGACTCGCCTTCCAGGATGTGGCGCAGGCGCGCCGGCAGTGGCGCGCGGGCCGTGATCGAGGCCAGCGCCACCGGGTCGGTGGGTGAGATCACGGCTGCCAGGGCGAAGGCCACCGGCAGTGGCATGGCCGGAATCAGCCAGTGGATCAACAAGCCGACGCCGATGATGGTGAACACCACCAGGCCGAAGGCCAGTGTGAAGATGGTGGGTGCGTCGCGCAGCATTGCATCCTTGGGGATGCGCCAGCCATCCAGGAACAGCAGCGGTGGCAGCAACAGCAGGAAGAAGACCTCGGGCTCCAGCGCCACCGAGGTCAGGCTGGAGTAATAGATGGCTGCGCCCAGCGCAATCTGCACCAGCGGCACCGGCAAACGCGTGACGCGCGCCAGATAGCGGCTCAGCACCACGGCGAGCAGCATGATCAGGACAATACCAGTGACTTCCACGCGTGCGGCCGGTGCGCATCACGCGCCAGGACTCTCCCAGGTTAAGAACCGATCCAAGACAATGCCACCCGTTGCGGCATCTGGTTGGCATCGTCGGTCGTGGCGGCCGGGCTGGTCTGTGCGCCCGCACACAGTCAGGAGTGCCCCATGCGGGCACTGTTGGAACTCAGGCGTCTGGCGGGTAGCCGGCGTCGGCCAGGGCGGTGGCAAACAGCTTGCGGTCCTCGCCGGATTCCAGCAAAACCTGCTTTGTCGGCAGGTCCACCCGGACCTGGGCTTTGGGGTCCACCTGCAGCACCGCCTGGGTGACGGCGCCGACGCAATGGCCGCAGCTGATGCCAGGGACGTGGAATTCGATCATGGAAACCTCCGGATGTATCTGGGGTGCCGTTTCAGGCGTTGGCGGCACTGTAGACCTTGCCATGGTGGGAAGGTCAAGGCGCGCTGCGCAATGACCTTGGGCGGGAAGCGGGTATGCTGGGCCCGGTCTTGACCTTGCCATGGTGTGAAGGTTCAGACTGGGTTCCTTGCCGCATGTGTGCGGCGCATGGAGATGACAATCATGAGCAACCAAGCCGCCATTGTGGCCGCCGCTATGCCGCAGCAATCTGACTGGAGCCTGCGCATCGACGGCATGACCTGCGCGTCCTGCGTTGCGCGGGTGGAGAAGGCACTGCAGCGCGTGCCCGGCGTGCTGTCGGCCGAAGTCAACCTGGCGACCGAAACCGCCCTGGTGCATGTGGCCGGCCGCAGCGCGGACCTGGATGCGCTGGGTGCTGCCGTGGCCAAGGCTGGCTATAGCGCGCGGCCGGTTCCTGATGCCACCACCGCCGAAGCCCTGGAGCCGCTGCACAACGGCGAGGGCTGGAAGGTGGTTGTCGCCGCGGCGCTGTCGTTGCCGCTGGCGCTGCCGATGGTCGCGCTGCTGTTCGGTCTGGACTGGACGCTGCCGGGCTGGCTGCAGATGGCCCTGGCAGCGCCGGTGCAGTTCTGGCTGGGAGCGCACTTCTATCGCTCGGCCTGGAGCGCGGTGCGGGCGCGCGCTGGCAACATGGATCTGCTGGTGGCCTTGGGTACCCGCGCCGGCTTCGGCCTGTCGGTGTACCTGCTGCTGCGCCACAGCGGCCACAGCATGCCGCACCTGTACTTCGAAGCCTCGGCAGTCGTGATCACGCTGGTGCTGCTGGGCCAGTGGCTGGAGACCCGGGCCAAGCACCAGACCACGGCGGCGATATCTGCTCTCAATGCCCTGCGGCCGC
>JANMKM010000220.1:0-4343 GCA_031372035.1 Rhodoferax sp.
AATTTTCTTGACCAGCCCGCCAAAGCGGGCGTGGTCGGCCTTGATCTGTGCATCAAATTGCTCGGGGCTGATGGCATAGGGTTCCATGCCACCCGCGTTGGCGAAGCGCTCTTTCAGGGCCTGCTTTTGCTGGGCTTTGGCAATCTCGCTGCGCAGGCGTTGCAATACCTCGGGTGGCGTGCCCCTGGGTGCAAATACGCCCAGCCAGATCGAATTGCGAAATCCAGGGTAGGTCTCGGCCACGGTCGGTACATCCGGGAAGGCCGCCGAGCGCTTGAGCCCGGTGGTGGCAATGGCACGCAGGTTCCCTGCCTTGATCTGCGGTGCGGTCGACGAGCCGGCGAACATGGTCGCCACTTCGCCCGCCATGGTGGCTGCGGTGGCGGGCGAGCCGCCCTTGTAAGGCACATGTTTGAGATCAATTCCAGCCGCCTGCTTGAGCATCTCCATGGTGAGGTGGTGCTGGCTGCCATTGCCGCTGGAGCCGTAAAACAGCGGCGGGTTGCTCTTGCGCGCCAGATCGACAAATTCGGCCAGCGTCTTCACGGGCAGCTTGGGGTTGACCGAAAGCACAAAGTCGTTGCTGGCAAGCGAAGCCACCGGGATCAGGTCCTTCAGGGGGTCGAAGGGCATCTTCGCGTACACATGCGGGTTGATGACAAAAGTGCTGTCGGTGCCCAGCAGCAGGGTGTAGCCGTCCGGCGCGGCTTTGGCTACCAGGTCGCCCGCGATGTTGCCGTTGGCGCCAGGGTGGTTTTCCACGATCACCTGCTGGCCGAGCAGGGGCGCCAGTTCAATGGCCAGCGAGCGGGCGGCCACATCCGGCGCGCCGCCGGGCGGGATGTGCACGATGATGCGCACGGGGCGCACGGGGTAGTCTGCTGCATGGGCCGGCATGAACAGGCCAGCCCCGGTCGGGATGAGCGCCATCTTCAGCAGGGTCCGCCTGCGGTCAATGCGAATGGGAGAGCGCAGCATGAGAAACTCCGGCAAACTTTGATTATGTCCTCCGGCTTTTGCTGCATGCACGGAGCTCCTGAAAGAACCCGATGAACATCCCTCTGACCGTGGCGGTGGGCGACTACGAGCATGTGCGCGACGTGACCGACGGCACCGTGCGCGTGCAGGGCGCCGACCTGACGGTACTGCGCATGCCTCCTGAGGAAGCCTTTTACCGCTTCATCAACCACCAGGAGTTTGATGTGTCGGAGCTGTCGTTTGCCAAGGCCATCGCCTTTGCATCGCAGGACGACCCGCGCTTTGTGCTGCTGCCCGTGTTTCCGTCACGCGTGTTCCGGCATTCTGCGATCTATGTGCGCGCTGGTTCGGGCCTCGAGCAGCCCGAACAACTGGCCGGAAAGCGCATCGGTGTACCCGAGTGGGCGCAGACAGCGGCCGTGTATTCGCGCGGCATGTTGATGCATGAGCACGGGGTGGAGTTGCAAAGCGTGCAGTGGTTCCAGGCTGGCGTCAACGACGCGGGCCGCAAGGAAAAGGCCCGGCTCAAGTTGCCGCAGGGCGTGGTCTGTACGCCCGTGCCTGACGCGTCACTCTCACAAATGCTGCTTGACGGGCGAGTGGACGCGGTGTTGTCGGCGCGTGCACCCGATGCGTTTGCGCAGCACCCCGACAAGGTCACGCGCCTGTTCGCCGACAGCCGCACGGCGGAAAGAACCTACTTTGCCAAGACCGGCATCTTCCCCATCATGCATGTGCTGGCCATGCGCCGCGCGGTCTACGAGCGCAACCGCTGGTTGGCGCGCAACCTGTTGACAGCCTTTGAACAGGCCAAGAACCATTCACTGGCGCGTGCCCTGGACGTGACGGCCTCGCATTTCGTGCTTCCCTGGGTGGCTGACCTGGCGCGCGATGCGCAAGGCATGCTGGGTGAGGACTTCTGGCCCTATGGGCTCGATGCCAATCGCGTGACGCTGGAGGCCTTCTGCCAATATGCCGTCGAGCAAGGCGTGGCGCACAAACCGATGCGCCCCCAAGACCTGTTTGCACCGGAGGTGCTGTCTGCAGCGAAGGTCTGAAGCGGTTGAACGAGTCAGACTTTCTGAGACGGCAGAAATGGTTTCAACGCCGGCGCTGGTCGCCCAAGACGCCTACCCTCCCAGGCGCTGCATCACCATGTCAAAACGTCGCATGAAAAGGTAGCGCTGCGTGTCGTCCAGTCCGCTGAAGCGGAAACTCACCAGCAAGCGCGGCGCGCGGCTGGCACCCCGCTTGCGCGGCTCGGCGACGCGCCAGGACAGCATCAACTGGCCTTGCTGGCCGATCTGCGCCGAGAGCGCCTGCGCGACTTGCTGGAATGGATTGGCGCCAATCGCCAGTGGCAGCCCGGCAATCCACTCGCGCTCGGTGCACGCCACTTCACGATCGAAGTTCTGGGCATACGACGGTTGCAGTACGCTGGCACGCGTGGCGGTATCCATGACCACCATGTTCGTGTACTTGCCAGCCGCTGGCAAGTGGGTAGAAGGCCGGATGAACGGTCCGAAAACGCGCCATATCGGCCTGGCGCGGCGCCTTCAGGCGGTAGCCTGGGCCCCTCAGCCCATGCGCGGCAGCGGCTGCAACATGCTCACCCGGTTGCCTTCACTGTCCGTGAAAGAGACGTAGGCCCCGACACCCGGTATGTCCATCGGCTCTCCCAGCACCTGCCCGCCGGCAGCGCTGACCCGCGCCATCGCTGCGCGGATGTCGGCCACCGCTACGACAACTGAAGGTACCTGGGCTGGCCAGTCCGGCTTGCGCGGGAAGAAGCCCCCGTTGATCTCCCCCGGGCGCGTCGGGCGGCCATTGTCGGACTCGGTGGTGGTGGCAACGCAGTACTCGCCCATCTCGGGGCCCATCATCTGCATCTGCCAGCCGAAGGCACGGCTGTAGAACTGCGCCATGCGGGCGCGGTCGTCGTACGGCATCTCGAAATGAACAACAGGATTCATGGCCAATGGCTCCTCTTGAGGGTTGAAAAGAAGTCGTGAATCGTCACAACGTGGAGGCAAATGACATCGTAGCGCTCAGCGCCGCCGCTGACCAGCCAGCAGTTCCACCAGTTCCTGGAGCATGGCGTTGCCGCTGGAGGATTCCAGATCGAGTACATGGCTGCGCGCGTAGTAGGGGCTCAGGTCGAGCGCCACGCCGACGCCGAACACTTCCACGGCCTCCGACGTCTCCAGCCCGGACACGACCGCACGCAGGTGCTGATCGAGGTAGTGGGTGTCGTTGGCGAGGTTGGTGGCGCTGTCCATCGGCGAGCCGTCGGAGATCACCAGCAGCAGCTTGCGCCGTTCACCGCGTTCACCCAGGCGGCGCGCCGCCCACAACAACGCTTCGCCGTCGACCCCCTCGCGGAACATGTCCGCCTTGAGCAGCGCCGCCAGGCCTTTGCGGGAATGCCGCCAGGGCGTGTCGGCGTCCTTGAACACCACCTGACACAACTCGTTGAGCCGGCCGGGGTGGGCTGGCCGGCCGGCGCGCCGCCAGTCGCGCTGGGCCCGCCCGCCAGTCCACGTGGCTGTGGTGAACCCCAGCACCTCCGTGGCCGACGCGCCGGCCATCTCGAGGCCGCGCACGAGCACGTCCACCAGCGCGGCCAGGGCCAGGCTGTGCTGCTTCATCGAACCGGAGCAATCCAGCAGCAGTGTCACGGCGCAGTCTGCCACCGGCTCCGCATGCTCCACCCGGAACAGGCGCCGCTCGGTCGGGGACGCCACCAGGCGGGCCAGGCGCCGACCGTCGATCCGCCCTTCTTCCTGATCGCTGTCCCAGCCATCGGGCTGGGCGGTGGCCAGCAGCAAGCGCAGCATGCGGGCCAGCCGCGGCAGATTGACCGCCATGCGCTCGACCTGCGCGTCAATCTGCGCGCGGTAGTCAAGCAGCAGTTCGTCGCGCACCAGACGCTGCACTGCGCGCTCCTGGTCATAGGTCCGCGTGAAGACCCGATAGACACCATCGGCATCGTCCAGCACCCGGCTACGGCCGGAGACTGCCGTCGCGAAATTCGATATCGTCTCCCCCTCGAAATCCATCAGCAGCGAAAACGCGGCCTGTTCGTCGCTCTCCCCCGGCTCCGATTTGCCGCCGGCCTCGGCGCGGCTGTTGCGCAGCAGCGTACCCACCGTCCGGGCAAGCTCGAGCGCATGCACTGCGTAGGCAGCCTGGTCCGCACGTGTGCGGCGCAGGCCATCCAGCGCAGCGCCGAGCAGCGGTGCGATACCGGCGCGTGTCGCCTCCAGCAAGTCCTCGGTCTCCTCCACCACGGCCTCGCCCGATACCCGGGCGCGGCACACCTGCGCCACCGTGTAGAGCAACAGGCCATGGGCGGTGTCGGTCAG
>JANMKM010000266.1:0-5567 GCA_031372035.1 Rhodoferax sp.
ATTGCGCCGCTGCGCAGCTTTGTCGCCGAGCCGATGCGCTTTGGCCGGCTGTTCCTGGCGGGCGACGCGGCCCACATCGTGCCACCCACCGGCGCCAAGGGCCTGAACCTGGCGGCCACCGACGTCAAGTACCTCAGCAGTGCCTTCATCGAACACTTCACCGAGCGCAGCAGTGCCGGCATCGACAGTTACTCGCAGCGGGCACTGGCCCGGATCTGGAAGGCCGAGCGCTTTTCCTGGTGGCTCACCAGCCTGATGCACCGCTTTCCGGACAGCGGCGGCATCGGCCAGAAGCTGCAGCAGGCCGAGCTGGAGTACCTGGTGCAGTCACCGGCCATGGCCACGGCCCTGGCGGAGAACTACGTGGGCCTGCCGCTGTAGCATCGGCCCATGCCCAAGACCACACCCGCCAGGACCGCCCCAGCCACCAAGCCCGCGCGCGCCGCCCCCGTGCTCCAGCCGCTCAAGGGCTTTACGGTGCTGAGCCTGGCACTGAACCTGCCCGGCCCGGCCGCCCTGATGCGCTGCCGCCAGATGGGCGCCCGCTGCGTCAAGCTGGAGCCGCCACCACCCAACGGCGCGCCGGCCGGCAGCAGCGGCGACCCGATGGGCTTGTACAACCCCGGCGCCTACGCCCTGCTGCACGAAGGCGTGCGCATTGCCACGGCCGACCTCAAGACCGAGGCCGGCCAGAAGCAACTGCACCGGCAACTGGGGCGCACCGACGTGCTGCTGACCTCCTTCCGGCCATCCGCCATGGCCCGCCTGGGCCTGGCCTGGCCGGCGCTGCACCGGCAATACCCGGCCCTGTCGCAGGTGGCCATCACCGGGGGCCCCGGCGCGCAGGCCGAGGAGCCCGGCCATGACCTGACCTACCTGGCGCAGAACGACCTGGTCACCGGCATGGACTTGCCGGCCACGCTCTATGCCGACATGGGTGGCTCGCTCACTGCCAGCGAGGCCGTGCTCAAGGCCGCGCTGAACCAGTACCGTACGGGCAAGGGTGTGTACCTGGAAGTGGCGCTGTCGGACGCGGCCGCCTATCTGGCAATCCCGCGGCGCCTGGGCCTGACCACACCGGGTGCTGCTGTGGGCGGCGGCCATGCCGGTTACCGCATGTACCGCTGCCTGGATGGCCGGGTGGCGGTGGCCGCACTGGAGCCACATTTCGCTGCCGGCTGGTGTGCCCTGGCCGGCGTCACCGACACCAGCCGTGGCGCCCTGTTCGCGCCGGCCACACACGCCGCGATCGAGGCATGGCTGCTGACGCAAAGCCGCAGGGCCCTGGACGCACTGGCGCTGAAACACGACCTGCCACTCCACACACTACCGAATTAGGAGTGCTCCGCGCTTTATCCATGAGCCTTTCAGGCCATTTCTCCTCCGAAAACCGAGGCTAGACCGGCCGGTTCTGGGTGCCCTCGCCCGGCGTGATGAACAGCATGCCGGTGGGCCTGATGATCTTGGCGGTGTGCCAGATGCCGCGCGGCACCAGTACAAAGTCTCCCGGTTTGGACAAGTTCACGCTCTGCACGCCAGCGGGCAGCTCCAGCTGCATCTCGGCGCTGCCGGTCAGCAACACCACCACCTCGTCGCCGGCCGGATGCACCTCCCAGGTCGGCCAGTCTGCGGTGAAATCAAAACGCATCACCAGACGCCCGGCGTCCAGTTCAGGGCGCCTGTCACTGGTGAGTTCATCCCAGAACGTGGGTGTGACCGGGATCAGCGCGGCCGAGCGGTCGTCGCGCAGATGGACATAGGTGCCAGCCAGCTCAGACGGCACAGGCGGTTGGGAAGCGTTCATCGTATCCTCCAGTTGCTATCACAACAGTAGCGCTCCGTGCTTTATCCATGAGGTTCGCGGGCTATTCTGTCAGGGAAGCAGGCGGCGCAAACTGTCGAAAAACAGCTCCGACTGCAGCCTCTCACCATTGATCTGGTCGGCCACACGCGCCGTCAGCGCGGCATCCACCGGCACCAGCCGCTTGCCCGTGGAGCCGGCCAGCACCTCCACCATGCAGGCCCGCTCCAGGTAGTACAGGTCGTCATAGGCGTAGTCCATGCGCTGGCCGCAGACCACCACGCCGTGGTTGCCCAGGAAGGCGATATCAGCACCGGCCATGGCATGGGCAATGCGCTCGCCCTCCCCCATGTCCAGCGCCAGCCCGTTGTAGTGCGCGTCCACGGCCAGGCGGCCATGGAAGCGCATGGCGTTCTGTGACAGCGTGGTGTCCAGAGCCCGCGCCTCGGTCAGCGTCAACGCCGTGGCATAGGGCATGTGGCAATGCAGCACGCAGGCCTTCTGCGCAATGCGGTGCACCGCGGCATGGATGAACATGGCCGTGGGTTCCACCTCATGGCGACCGGCCAGCTTGTTGCCGGCCGCGTCGATCAGCACGATGTCGTCAGCCTGCACCTCGCTCCAGTGCAGGCCACGCGGGTTGAGCAGGAACTGCTCGCTGCTGCCCGGCAGTGCCACGCTGAAATGGTTGCACACGCCCTCGCTCAGGCCATGGTGCGCAGCGGCACGCAGGGCCAGGGCCAGATCGGCGCGCAGGGTCTGGACGGTCGAGGAATGAAACGTCTCTTCAGTGTTCAAAATCATGGCAACGAAAAAGTGGGGATTCAAGCGGCCTGGATGCGGGCATCGGGGTAGAGTTTGCGCAGCACAATATGCGCGATTGTCTCCAGTTCACGCGCCAGTGTCGCTGTCTGTACTTGCGGTTCAGCCAGCCGGGCCGCAGCCCAAAGAATCTGTAGCGGCTCGCGCTGTGCCTTGGTGGCCGCAGCAACTTCATTCTTCCAGGAAGGTGGCGCCACGACCGGCCCGGCTCCCCGCGGCTCCCTGTCGTAGTGAATCACAGCGAGATAGCGCAGCAGCGAGACCTCTACCAACGGCTGCAACATTTCCTCACCCAGCTCCACCTGGGTCACGCCGGAAGTCAGCGCCCGATTCTTCCAGGCCGTACCTGCATAGGCGACGCCACCGCCGACCACGGCACCTAGCAATGATGCAACGCCGAGTGTCAGTCCACCGGTAACCAAGTCCACTGAGCCGCCAGCCAGTGCACCGGCGGAGGCTCCGGCCATGCCAGCTTGCGGTGCATCGATCGTGGAGCGCACCGCAAAGCTCTCCTCCAGCGCGTGCTGCAGAGACGCTGCAGCGCTGGCGTCCAGCGCATGCAACGCCAGCAAGCGCGCAAGCACACCAGCGTGAAACTGCGTCAGGCGCGATGCAATGTCACTCTGGGCAGCCAGAATGGCCTGATCCCGCGTAATTCGCTCTTTGCTGCGTAGCAATTTGATCGACAGCGGGGCATCCGGCACGGCCCGCTGCTCGCGCGCGGCTGCAAGCAGTGCATCGGCCAACACCTCCATGCTCGTCCGCAAGCGCTGCAGGTTGCGCGCCTCCCAACTTCTGCGCAGGCGCTCGAAGCCCTGCGCCTTGGAACGCGGCACGCATCGCGCCAACGCATCCAGCCAGCGATGGTCCTGCGCCCAGCAGCGGCAGCAATTGTCGAGTGGCAGAACCGCAGCGATACAGTCGTGGTGTCGTGCATGGGCCCGACCCTGTTCCAGCAAAGCGTCGGTCTGCGCCACGCTGCCCGCGTCCACGAGCACCAATACCGGCACCCCGACGGGTTGCAACCGGGGCAGCATGCGTTGCAAGTCTTCCGGCGACGTGACGACCTGCAATACGGCGTCCACGTTGTGATCCCGTGGTTCAGGCCACCGGGCGATGCGACGATCCAGCTGTGCCAACCAACGTTGCCAAACATTGGGCACGACCGGAGTCGGCGCCAAACCTCGAAATGCTGCCATCTGCAGCGTATCGCCATGGGGCGTGTCCAGCAACAGTTGCTCGCCGGGCGGTCCGGTAAGGGCCAGCATCCGCTGCAGCGCCGTCTGGGATGGCGTGTTCTGCACCAAAAGACAAAATCGCACTTGAGCCGGTATCAGCCGATCAAGCAGTCGCTGAAAGTACGGCGAACCCATATTCACTGAAAGCTGTTGCGATGCCCGCTGCACGCGCCACCAGGCAAGCGCCGCCAACGACATCCGGGGCAGAACTACCAGGACCATAAGCAGTCCCGCGCAAAGCCACGCCCATCGCCTCCCTTGCTCAACCGCGCCCTGGGTACCGCTGTCAAACCGCATTGCAGCAATGTCCTGCAGCGTGAACGGGGCCAGCGAAAACAGCGCCACCACGGGCATGAAGAGAATGTTCAGAAGGGCATACACCTGCTCGGCATCCAGAAATGTACTTTCCCAGCCGGCCCGGTATTGAACCACCAGACCGCGCAGCAAGAGCGACACGGCAACGCCCGCTCCCCAAGCCGCCGCGGCAAAGTGAAATATTGCCTGCAGCCGCAAACTGTCCAGCCTTGCACACAGCGGGTACCAGGTTTTGAAGAATGCCGCTGCACAACGCGCTCGTACTGCGGCCCCAAAACGACGCCAAGGTACCCAGCCGTCAAACCAGCGTCCGAGCGCGGCAATGAGGGGCGTATGCGGCGCGGTGGCCGGGCGCATGGCGGCAAGCAGTACTGCCGCGTATACAACCAGGTTCCAAAGCACGACACCCAGCAACGGCAACGACAACAGATCAACCCGGCGCGGATTGGCGACCAGGTCCGTCGCAATTCCCATGCACAACGCCAGCAGCGGGACAAACCATGACAATGCGCGCTGCCATGACGATGGACGCTGCAGCGCAACCAAGGCTGACGCGCGTGACTCCAGGGCCTTCAGTACGAGCTGCGAACGCAACAACAAAATTGCGCCCACCTCACCATGTTTGCCTGCAGCGGCAGCCGGGTTCGTTGCAGCCGCGGCCTGCGTGTCAATCTGATCACGCTCAGAGTCAGAGAGCAATTCGCCGCGCACATCCGTCGTTTCGACCGCCTCAGCCAGCAACAAGCAACGGGCCTGATGTTCTGTCAGTACGAGCGTGCTGCCATTCATGACTTCAGTCGTCCTGGCTGCCATTCAAATTCAGGCGGTAGCCGGCGTCATTGGAGTAGCTGACCGCCACCTTGTCACCCGCAAAACGCAGCACATAGCTATCGGCCAGAGCCTCGGCTGGTGTCCGCACAATGATTTGCAAGGTATCGGGCGCGGTCCAGCTGGCCTTGCTGAAGACGGCTGCGGCAGCGTCGGCATTGGGTGTGGCAAATGTGCCGTTCGGTCCCAACGGGTAGCGGGTGGTGCGGGTCTCACGGCTGGTCCGCGACAGGTAGTGCACCACCTCGTACCAGGCTGCGTCGCCCAGCTGCAGGCGAAACGACTTGACGCCAATGTTGTTGCCCGCCACCCGCCAGCTCTTGCCCGATATCTGCTGGGCCAAGGCCGGGGTGGGAACAGCGCCCGGCAGAGGCGCGTCCAGTGCCGCGGCCGCCGTGCGGGCTTGCAGCAGTGTCTGGCCCACCGGATCCGGCGGCAGCGCCGTCTGGGCCTTCACACTCTGTGCCAGTTGTTGCAACAGAGGCCCGAAGCTGTAGTTGCGCCGGCCTGTCATCGCGGCCACCACGCCGCTTTTCGGCAGCAGCACGATCAGCTGCCGGTTG
>JANMKM010000283.1:0-6495 GCA_031372035.1 Rhodoferax sp.
GCAGCCAGCGCCTGCACATCGGGAAAACGCTGGAGGAAGCGCTGAAAGTACCCCAGCACGGTCTGCACCTGGGTCTGCTGCAGCATCACCTCCGACAGCCAGACGCGGTAGGGGTCGCGCGTGTTCTGCCAGGGCAGGTCATGCCGGCCGTGCAGCTTTTGCCAGCGCACCACCCGGCTGGCAAATGCGGGGTCTGCGGCGCTCAAGCCCGCGACAGCTCCATCACCGTGTCGGGCCCGGCCTCGGGGTCGATGATGGTTTGCGGTTCGTGCTGCGAGGGCGTGCCGATGAGATAGCCGGTCAGCTCGGCAAGCTTGTTGTCGATCTCGGTCAGCTCGGCGTCATGGCCCTTGATCTCGCCAATGCGGTCCACCAGACCACCGGCAGCCTGCTGGATGCGGTCGATGGCCTCGATGCGGCGGCCGAAATTGCGCCGACGCTCGCGCAGCTGGGCGTCCAGTTGGGCCGCGGCCGACTTGCTCCATTGTTCGATCTCGCCCAGCGCCGTTTCGTGCAGCGAGCGCAAGCGTGTGGCCAATGCCCGCACCAGCCGGTCGGCAAACTCCGGCTGCGCCAGCCGGAAGGCATTGCCGATACCCAGGTATTGCAGGTGGCTGCGCTCGATCAGGTCCAGGTCCTGCAGATGCCGGGTCATCTGTGGTTCGGCCGGCGGTTGCAGCGAAAACCCGTGCTCGCCATTGAGCTGGCGGAAGGTGGCGCCGAGCATGGCCTGGATTTCCACGCAAATGGTCTGCACCTTGCGCAGGCTGCCACGCAGCCGCTCGAAGGTTTCGCCATAGGCCCGCTTGACGCCGATCTTGATGCCCTTCTGGTGCAAAGCATGGGTCAGCTGGCCCATTTCGCCCTTGAGCGAAGTGGCGCCCAGGATGCCAAAGACTTCGCGCAACAGTTTCAGATGGACCGAACGCACAGCATGGATCTTGGCACCGCTCAGGTCGAACTCGGCCTGTTCGCCCGAGATACGGGCCCGCATATGCTTGATCACGGTGGCGTTCTTGCCCTGCAGGCCCTGCAGCTCCATCAGCTGCTCGGCCAGATCACGGCGGCGGATGTTGATGACACGGCCGGTCTCCAGCCGCAATTCGCCGATGCCGCTGGCCACGGCCGCACCCAGGATGTGCTGGCGCTGGCCCATGATGCCGCGACCCAGCGCGTCCTCCAGCACTGGCAGCCGGCTTTGGGCCAGCAGCGCCGGATCGTCATTGACCTTGGCCACGAGGCCCTTTTGCGCCGACACGGCAATCACCTGGCTGGCGGGGATTTGCAGAATATCGGCGGTGGAAGCGCACTGGCGCTCGATCACGGCCTGGATCTGGGCGTCGGTGCTCAGTTCGTCCCAGAGTGTGTCGATCTTGTTGAGTACCACCAGCCGGGTGTCACGCTCGGTGGATTCGGTGATCAGGTGTTCGCGCCAGATCGCCAGGTCTGACTTGGTGACGCCGGTGTCGGCCCCCAGGATAAAGACCACGGCGTGGGCTTGCGGAATCAGGCTGACTGTCAGCTCCGGCTCGGCGCCGATGGCGTTCAGACCTGGCGTGTCCAGAATGATCAGCCCCTGCTTGAGCAAGGGGTGGGCGATATTGATCAGTGCATGGCGCCAGCGCGGCACTTCCACCATGCCCTGGGCATCGGGCAGCGGATTGTCCTCAGACGCCTCGCCGTTCCAGAAGCCCAGCGCCATGGCCTCCTCACGCGTCACGCGCCGGGTCTCGGCCACCTTTTCCATGGCCTGCGCCAGTTGCTGCGGATCGTTCACATCCAGGTCGAGCCGGGTCCACTTCTCCGGCACCATGCGCCATTCCATCAGCGCCTGAGGCTGGAGCCGGGTCTCAATCGGCAGCAGGCGCAGGCAGGGCGGCACATCGGTGTCGTAGCCCATTTCGGTCGGGCACATGGTGGTACGCCCGGCGCTGGCCGGCATGATGCGCCGGCCGTAGCCGGCAAAGAAGATGGCGTTGATCAGCTCCGACTTGCCGCGCGAGAACTCGGCCACAAAGGCCACCATCACCTTGTCGGCGCGCACCTGCATTTCGAGCTTGCGCAGCCGGTCTTCCACGGCTGCGTCAAGCAGGTCATGGTCCTTCATCCACTCGGCCAGCAGCTTCAGGCGCAGTGCAAACTCACGCCGCCATGTGCCGTGCTGGTCAAACTGTTCGTTGAATGAAGTAGCCAATGTCGAAGCCCCCGATATTTCAATATAGCACCGTGCCGGTGCCCTTCTGTCAACTTTTCTGACAGCGTGGGCAGAAATATGTAGCCCGCTGGCCCTGGCGCATGGCCTTGATGGCGCCGCCGCAGACCCGGCAGTCTTCGCCCTCGCGGCCATAGACGCTGGCTTGCAACTGGAAGTAGCCACCGTCGCCGGCGGCGCTGGAAAAGTCGCGCAGGGTGCTGCCACCCAGCGCGACCGCCCGCGCCAGCACCTCGACCACGGCCGCATGCAGTCGCGTTGCCCGCACCAGGCTCAGCCGTGACGCGCGCACCGTCGGCCGGATGCCGGCCAGGAACAGCGCCTCGGACGCATAGATATTGCCCACGCCCACTACCGCCTGGCCGGCGAGCAGCACCTGCTTCACCGGCGCATGGCGTCGGCGCAGCGCGGCGTGCAGGCCCAGTGGGGTGAAGCCCGTTGTCAGCGGCTCGACGCCCAGCTTGCCCAACAGCTTTTGCGCTATCGGCGCGTCTTCGCTATCGGCATGGACCACGGCACCAAAGCGCCGCGGATCATGCAGGCGCAGGGTGCCTCGGCTGGTATCCAGGTCAAAGTGGTCATGCGGACCGGGCGGCGGCAGATGGGTGCCAAAGCGCAAGCTGCCGGACATGCCCAGGTGCAGCAGCAGCAATCCCTCGCTCAGGTCCAGCAGCAGATACTTGCCGCGCCGCCGCACCCCCAGCACGGTGCGCCCCGCCAGCGCTGCGGGGTCACAGCCCAAAGGCCAGCGCAGCGGTTTGCCCATCTTTACCGCGCGGACGCAGGCCCCGGCAATGGCATCGGCGAAACTCAGTCGCGTGACTTCAACTTCCGGCAGTTCTGGCATCTTGGGATTCGTAAGTGTATGAAGAGCCCGCAAGGGTCATTGGCATTGCCGGGACCATGCTCCCGGCCTTGGATTATTATGGTTTCATGTCCAAACACCGACGACTTCTCCCGGGCCTGTGTGGCCTGGTTCTGGCTACTGCCATGCAGGTTTCGCCGGCACAGGTGCCAGCTGCACCGAGCGCCGACGGTAACACCGAGCAACCGCAGTCGGCGCTCAATGGCGCCTTGCTGTACCAGCTGCTGGTGGGTGAGCTCAGCGTGCAGAACGGCGAACCGGCAGCCGGCTACGCCATCTTGCTGGACGCTGCGCGCCGCAGCAATGACCCCAAGCTGTTCCAGCGCGCCGTCGACGTGGCACTGCAGGCGCGCGAAGGCGAATCCGCTCTGCAGGCCGCGCGCGCCTGGCGCCAGGCGATCCCGGCTTCGCGCGAGGCGAATCGCTACATGCTGCAGATCCTGATCGGCATGAACCGGATTACCGAAACGCTGGAGCCGCTGCAACGCGAGATTTCAGCGGTGGAACCGGCCAGCCGCTCGGCCGCCATATCCGCCATTCCGCGCTACTTTGCCCGCGCGGCCGACAAGAAGCTGGCCGCTGCGACGGTGGAACAGGCCCTGGCCGAACACCTGGCCAGCAGCGACACCGGGCCGGCAGCCTGGGCCGCCATCGGCCGCCTGCGCGCCGACGGCGGCGACAACACCGGGGCCACCGAAGCTGTACGCAAGGCCCAGGCCCTGGACCCGCTGGCCGATGCACCGGCGTTGCTGGCACTGAACCTGATGAGTGCCAAGGTGCCCCAGGCCGAAGCCCTGTTTGCCAAATACTTGCAGGGCAAGCCATTGCCGGAAATTCGCATGGTGTATGCCCGGATCCTGCTGGACAGCCAACGCTTTGGTGAAGCGTCAACGCAGGTCCAGGCCGTGACGGCGCAAAAGCCCGACTATGCCGAAGCCTGGCTGATCCTGGGCACGCTGGAGTTGCAGGACAACAAGCTGGTTGCCGCCGAAAAGTCCCTGCAGCGCTTTGTCGAACTGGCCCAGAACCGGACCGATGGCGCCGGTGCGGCCGCCACCGCCCGTGGGCTGGACCAGGCCTATCTGGCGCTGGCACAGGTGGCCGAGCAGCGGCGCGACCTGGCCGGGGCCGAGGCCTGGCTGGCGCGCATCAGCAGTGACGAGGAACTGGTGCGCATCAACAGCCGCCGCGCCAGCATTCTGGCCAAACAGGGCCGCATGGCCGAGGCGCGCAAGCTGATCCAGACCCTGCCGGAGAACCAGCCCAATGACGCCCGGGCCAAGCTCAGCGCCGAGGTGCAACTGTTGCGCGACAACAAGCAGTACGGCACGGCCTACGAGTTGATGACCCGGGCCACAGCCGCCAGCCCCGACGACATCGACCTGCGCTATGACCTGGCGATGCTGGCCGAGAAGCTGGGCAAGGTGGATGAAATGGAGCATCTGCTGCGCTCGGTGATCGCCGCCCGGCCTGAATACCACCACGCCTACAACGCCCTGGGCTATTCGCTGGCAGAACGCAATGTGCGCCTGGGCGAGGCCAAGGAGCTGATCCGCAAGGCGCTGGAATTTGCGCCGGGTGACCCCGTCATCACCGACAGCCTGGGCTGGGCGGAGTTCCGCAGCGGCAACGGCACGGAAGCCCTGCGCATCCTGCAGGACGCCTACAAGAGCAAGCCAGACGCCGATATTGGGGCCCATCTCGGTGAAGTGCTCTGGAGCCTGGGCCAGCGCGACCGGGCCTTGCACGTCTGGAAGGAAGCGGCCGAGCTCAACGCCGACAACGAAACCCTGCAGGAGACGCTCAAGCGGCTGCGGGTCAAGCCGTGACACCGCGGCGCCAGGCCCTGGCCTGGCTGCTGCTGGGTCCGGCCCTGGTGTCAGGCTGCGCCCGGCAGACCGCGCTGGTAAAACAACCGGGCGATGCCTTCTGGGCCGGCCGCCTGGCCTTGCGGGTCGATTCCGATCCGGTGCGCAACCTGTCGGCCGCATTCGAGCTCAGCGGCAATGCCAGCCAGGGCGAGCTGCGGCTGTTCACGCCGCTGGGCAGCACGGTCTCCAGCCTACACTGGGCACCAGGCTCGGCACAGCTGCGCAGCGGCGGCGAAACCCGCAATTTCGAATCCCTGGACGCCCTGTCCATGCAGCTGACCGGCGCCGCCATTCCCGTAGCAGCGCTGTTCCAGTGGCTCTCCGGCGTCAACGCCAGCGGCGGCGACTGGCAGGCGGATCTGAGCCAGCTGGAACAGGGGCGCCTGACCGCACGCCGCGCGGAACCAGCGCCCACAGCCGAATTGCGGCTGGTGCTGGAGCGCTGATCCACAAGCAGCGGGCAGCATGGCGAAAACGGCTCGCCGCGGATAATCCGGCGCAGCATGAAGTCGCTCCATGACGTATCGGCACCAGCCAAACTGAACCTGTTCCTGCACGTGACCGGGCGCCGCGACGACGGCATGCACCTGCTGCAGTCCGTATTCATGCTGATCGACTGGTGCGACACCCTGCACTTCGAGGCGCGGCCCGCCGGCGGCGTCAGCCGTACCGATCTCGCAGCCTCCCTGCCGCCGGACGACCTGATCGTGCGCGCGGCGCGGGCGCTGCAGGCTGCCACTGGCCACAACGGCGGCGTGCACATCAGCGTGGAGAAGCGCATTCCCAGTCAGGCCGGTATGGGCGGCGGCTCCAGCGACGCTGCCAGCACCCTGCTGGCGCTGAACCGGCTTTGGAACCTGCGCCTGGGCCTGCCAGCGCTGATGGAGATCGGGCTGGGCCTGGGCGCCGATGTGCCGTTTTTCCTGGGCGGACGCAACGCCTGGGTCGAGGGCATCGGCGAACGCATCACGCCAGTCGAGATCCCCGCCGCCCGGTTCCTGGTGCTCAAGCCACAACAGGGCCTGGAGACCGCGCGCATCTTTGGCGCCCCAGAGCTCCGGCGCGACACGGAAGCTGCTACAATAGCGGGCTTTGCTGTGGACCCGTTCGGGTTTGGCCGCAATGATTTGCAAGCTGTGGCCGCCAAGCTGTGCCCCGGTGTCGCCGATGCCCTGGAGTGGCTGCGACAGCAGGGACTGCATGGCAGAATGACGGGCTCCGGCAGCGCGGTGTTCGCGAAAGCGCAGTCCGATCCGGATTTGGCCCGGATCGGTGGGGTGTTCGAAGCCCGGCTGTGTCGCAATCTGCAGAGCCATCCCTTGTCGGGCTGGGCGTTTGCATAGAGGTTTCGGTTGGCAGCGGTTCGCTGTTGACCCGCGTAGGGGAGTCGCCAAGCTGGTTAAGGCACTGGATTTTGATTCCAGCATGCGAAGGTTCGAATCCTTCCTCCCCTGCCAAATGTGTTGAACGGTCCTTCTAATCGCCGGGATTCTCATGCAGGTTGCGCAACCCCCTGATTTCATGGTTTTTACCGGCAATGCCAACCC
>JANMKM010000289.1:0-1526 GCA_031372035.1 Rhodoferax sp.
AGGGCGCGCCGGGACCTGGCGACGATCGAAGCCAGCCATTCCGGCGTGGGTGCGGCATTGAGCCGGCTGAGCTGGCTGGAGTGCCGGGTCGGCCCGAGGAAATCCAATGACCCGGCATTGCTGGCGGCGTACGATGGTTTCTTTGGCCGCAGTGATCTGATATGGGTGGAACTGACGCAGGACGTGGTGGAACTGGCAGCGGCGATCCGGGCGAAGCATGGCCTGCGCACGCCGGATTGCCTGCAAGCCGCCAGCTGCCTGCAACTGGGCGATGAGCATGTTTTCCTGACGGGCGATGCCCAGTTCGCGCGCGTGGCGGGCTTGCATGTGACGCTGCTGGCGTGACGCATATTCACATTGGTTGACGACGCTGTATACATATCGAATCTCGTCGTATTTCTCGACATATACAAGGCGCACGAATCAGACCAGACCTTGCGGCATGTCACTTTCACCATTTTTCGCTCGAAAATATGGCCAGGAGGCTCATGAATAAAGCACGGAGCGCTTCTGATTTTGTAGTACCTTGATTCCGGAAGGAACACCGCGATGAGCAACAAGAACCGCCAGTCAGCGAAGGACAAGCAGGGTTTCAGGCCCGAGAGCCTGATGATGAGCCACGGCTACGACGCCACGCTGTCCGAGGGCGCGATCAAGCCGCCGGTGTTCCTGACCTCGACCTTCAGTTTCCCCAGCGCCCAGGCCGGGGCCGACTTCTTTGACGTGTTCTCGGGCCGCAAGCCTGCACCCGACGGCGCTTCCGAGGGCCTGATCTACAGCCGCTTCAACCACCCCAACATGGAGATCGCCGAGGACCGGTTGGCACTGTTGGAGCAGGCTGACACCGCGGCCGTGTTTGCCAGCGGTATGGCCGCCATCAGCGCCGTGTTCCTGAGCTTTTTGCGGCCCGGTGATGTACTGGTTTACAGCACGCCGCTGTATGGCGGCACTGAGACGCTGATCCGCAACATCCTGCCGCAGTGGGGCGTGCAGCTGCTGGAGGTGCCCAGCCACGACATGCTGGCTGCCCTGACGCAGGCCTTGCAGGAAGGTGGCCAGCGCGGCCGGGTGGCGATGGTGTATCTGGAGTCACCAGCAAACCCCACCAACGTGCAGGTGGACTTCGAGGCCGTGCGGCGGGAAGTCGAACGCGCGACGCCCGCTGGCCGGGAGCGTGCCCTGATCGTCTGCGACAACACGCTGCTCGGTCCGGTGTTCTCCAGCCCGCTGCGCTTTGGCGTGGACCTGTGCGTCTATTCGCTGACCAAGTACGTCGGCGGCCACAGCGACCTGATCGCTGGCAGCGTGGTCGGTGAGACGGCTCTGCTCAAGCAGGTGCGCAAGACCCGCAGCGCCTTCGGCTCACAACTTGATCCACACACTTGCTGGATGATCTGCCGTTCGCTGGAGACGCTGACGATCCGCATGCAGCGCGCCGCCCACTCCGGCTCACAGGTTGCGGCCTGGCTGGCCAGCAACCCCTTTGTGCCGGTGATGCTGTTCCACCCCGAGTACGCGCAGGGCGA
>JANMKM010000354.1:0-2251 GCA_031372035.1 Rhodoferax sp.
TCGAACGGCCTGGGCGGCTGGCGCACGATGTGGATCGTGCCGATGCCCTCCTGGGCGGCCAGCATGGGTGCGATCAGCATCGAGAAGTTGCCCACATCGCGGCCGATCTGGCGCATGGCCTCGGGCACATCCGCGCCAAACACCATGTCGGGATAGTGCACAAGCTCGCGCTTGCGCAGCGGATAGGACTGATAGGACTGCGCGAGTGGCCGCGGAAAGCCCTGGTTCAGCCTCTGCCACGAAAATTCGTGGTCCGCCTTGCCGCGTTCGGGTGGTGATGCCTGGTGCACATGCCGCACCATGCCCTGCGCGTCCACCAGCGACAACACCACCGAGTCACTGCGAAACAGGCGCTGGCAGGCCTTTCCGATGGCCTCGAACACGGGTGTTGTATCACCCATCGAGCGGCTGATCACCTCCAGCACGCCGGCGGTCGCAGTCTGTTGCTCCAGCGCCCGTTGCGCCTCGTCGAACAGCCTGGCCTTTTCCAGGCGCGCCCGGATGGCGCCTAGCACGGCCCGATTGAACATGGCCGAATAGGCCAGCATCGCGCCCAGCAACAGCAGGCTGACCAAGGCCGCGACAACGGCCACCGGGCTCCCATGCAACAGGCCGCGCAGCACAAAGGGAACGGTAACCAGCACCAGGAACACCCGGGCGCTGGGCTGGTGCGCCGCCGCGGCGAACGAGACTGTGGCCAGATGCGCGACCACCATCAGCGTCAGGAAGGCCAGGCGCACCGGGTCATCTTCGAAGAAAAGCACCCCCGAGGCGCCCCAGAGGCCGCCGCCAAGCATGGCCATGACCACCTGTGCACGCGCCAGCCGCTCGATCTGCCCCTGCGCCAGCCAGCGCGGAAACACCCGCAGCACCGCCACGAAGTGCAGCGCGAAGACCAGCAGCCCGACGCTGGCCCAGGGCAGCAAGCCCGCATGCGGACCGGTCAGCGTCAGCGCCCAGGCAAAGGCCGGCAGCGAGACCGCCTCGGCAACCAAACCCACGCGCAGGTTGCGCAACAACAGGTCGAATTGCGCCTGCGCCAGCGCCTGGTCCAGGTCCGCATCCGGGCTGACGACTGGCTCACGGTGCATGACGCGCCTCCGTGTCTGACAAGGCCTGCACCAACGCGTCGACGCGGATCGGTTTGGTGACGTAGTCGTCCATGCCGGCGGCCAGGCACTCCTCGCGGTCGCCTTGCATGGCGTTGGCTGTCATGGCAATGATGCGTGGCCTCTGGCCTGGCTTGTACCGGGCCGTGATGCGCCTTGACGCTTCGAGCCCGTCCATCTCCGGCATCTGTACATCCATCAGCACCACGTCGTAGGGCTGGCGTTCGACGCTCTCGATGGCCTCGATGCCATTGCTGGCCAGGTCGGCGCGGTAACCCATCTGCAGCAGCAGGCGCAGCGCCAGCTTCTGGTTCACCACGTTGTCCTCGGCGAGCAGGATACGCAGTGGGTGGCGGATCGCCATCCCGGCGTCCATGCGAGGCTTGGCAGGCGCCGGCGCCGCCTTGGGTGCGGCGTCCTTGCTCAGCAGGCCGACAAGGGTGTCGAAGAGCTGGCTTTGGCGCAGCGGCTTGGCCAGCGTTGCCGCAAACAAGGTGTCGTGCGTTTCCTTGCGCCCGAGTGACGTGAACAGCACCAGGGGGATTTGGTGGCCGGCATCGCGGATCTTCTGGGCCAGCATCGCGCCGTCCATGCCCGGCATGTGCATGTCCACGATGGCCAGGTCATAGGGTTCCTTCGTGAGCATCTCCAGCGCCTTCTCTGGGAACTCGCTGTCCTGCACCACCATGCCCCACTTGGCCGTCTGCAAGGCCAGGATGCGCCGGTTCGTGGCGTTGTCGTCCACCACCAGGATGCGTTTGCCTCTGAGCGCTGGTTGCTCGCCGATGAAGTCGCGCCGGTTGCCCACCGCCAGTTCGGTGGCTTTGTTGGTGATGGTGAAGTGGAAGGTACTGCCCTGCCCGGCTCCACCGCTTTCGGCCCACATCGTTCCGCCCTTGAGGTCGGCCAGCAGCTTGCTGATGGCCAGCCCCAGCCCGGTGCCGCCGTATTTGCGGGTCGTGCCGCTGTCGGCCTGGCTGAACTTCTGGAACAGGCGGCTCAGGCCGTTCTCGGACAGGCCGATGCCGGTGTCGCGCACGGTGAAGTGCAGGTGGCTGCCTTCTTCGGTCTGCTCGTCGCCTTCGGCGCGTACGGTCAACACCACTTCACCCTTGTCAGTGAACTTGACCGAGTTGCTCAGC
>JANMKM010000370.1:0-16941 GCA_031372035.1 Rhodoferax sp.
CAGCCAGGTTTGGGGTTCAGCAGGCTGGGCACCACGCCGGCAATGGCCTCCAGCCGGGCCTTGTTCAGGGCGGCCGTGTCCACCCGCGGGATCGAGCGGATCAGGCCCTGGGTGTAGGGGTGCTTGGGCTCGCGGAACAGGTCTTCCACGGTGGCTTCCTCCACCACCTGGCCGGCATACATCACGACCACCCGTTGCGCCGTTTCGGCAATCACGCCCATGGCATGGGTGATCAGCATCACGGCCATGCCCAGGCGCGATTTGAGCTCGGTCAGCAGGTCCAGGATCTGCGCCTGGATGGTCACATCCAATGCCGTGGTGGGCTCGTCGGCAATCAGCAGCTTGGGGTTGCAGGACAGTGCCATGGCAATCATCACCCGCTGCCGCATGCCGCCGGAGAACTGGTGCGGGTAGTCGTGCACCCGGCGCTGCGGGTTCGAGATGTGCACCAGCTGCAGCATCTCCACAGCCCGCTCCAGCGCCGCCTTCTTGCTCAGGTTTTCGTGCAGGCGCAGCACCTCGGCCACCTGCTGGCCGACGCTGTACACCGGGTTGAGCGAGGTCATGGGCTCCTGGAACACCATGGCAATCTCGCGCGCACGGATGCGGCGCATGGCCTCCATCGGCAGCTTGATCAGATCGCGCCCTTGCCACAGGATCTCGCCCGCCACGATGCGCGCCGGCGGCATCGCCAGCAGCCGCATCACGCTCATGGCGGTGACGCTCTTGCCACTGCCGGATTCGCCCACCACCCCCAGGGTTTCGCCGCCGTTCACGTGCAGGTCCACACCGTCAACGGCATGGACCATGCCGTCGTCGGTGGCGAAGTGGGTTTTCAGGCCCTTGATGTGCAGCAGATGCTCGGTCACTACATCACCCTGCGCGGGTCCAGCGCGTCGCGCAGCCCGTCGCCGATGTAGTTGATCGACAGCACCGTCAAAAAGATCGCGGCACCCGGAAACAGCGCCCAGTGCGGTGCAAAGTCCATCGTGTCCTTGGCGTCATACAAAATCCGGCCCCAGGTGGGAATATCGGGTGGGAAGCCCAGACCCAGGAACGACAGCGTGGATTCAGCAATGATTGCCGCCGCCACGTCGATCGAGCCGGCCACGATCACCGGCCCCAGGGCGTTGGGCAGGATGTGCCGCACCACCTGGCGCGTCGGCGAGGCGCCCAGGGCCCGGGCGGCCTCGACAAATTCCTTCTCACGCAAGGACAGGAATTGGGCCCGCACCAGCCGCGCCACCGGCATCCAGCGAAAACCGCCAATCACCACCACGATCATGATGAAGACCCCGGTCTCCGGCCCCACCATGGCCTTGAGCGTGTCGCGGAACAGGTATATCAGCAGCAGCAGCAGTGGCAGTTGCGGCAGCGACTGGAACAGGTCGGTGAGCCACATCAGGCCGATGTCCACCTTGCCGCGCGAGGCCCCGGCGATCGAGCCGATGATGGTGCCCACCACCACCGCGATCACCATCGCTGCCAGGCCCACCGCCAGCGAGATGCGGCCGCCGACCAGCATCCGCGCCATGATGTCCTGGCCCAAGTCGTCGGTGCCCATCGGATGCTTCCAGTTGGGCGGTTTGAGCTTGGCGCCGAAGTCGATCTCGTTGATCGGCAGTTTCCACAGCCACGGGCCCAGCAGCACCGCCAGGATGATCAGCACCAGCACCACCGCGCCGCCCAGGGCCAGTTTGTGGCGGCGAAACCGGCGCCAGGCTTCGGCACCGGGGGAATTGCTGCGGGTTGCAGGGGCGCTCATGCTAGTTGAAGGTGATACGGGGATCGAGCCAGCCATAGAGCAGGTCCGCCAGCAGGTTGAAGGCGATCACCAGGCAGGCTGAGACAAAAGTCACGGCCATGATCACCGGCGTGTCGTTGCGCAAGATGGCGTCAATCAGCAGCGAGCCGATGCCCGGCACCCGGAAGATCTGTTCGGTGACAATGGCGCCACTGAACACCGTGGGCATCTGCAGCGTCACCAACGTCACCACCGGGATCAGGGCATTGCGCACAATGTGGCGCAGTACCACCACCCGTTCGGCCAGGCCCTTGGAGCGGGCCGTGGTCACATGGTCCAGTCGCACCACGTCGAGCACAGCGGAACGCACGTAGCGGGTGTAGGAGGCAGCCTGGGCCAGGCCCAGCACGGTGATCGGCATGATGGATTGGCGGAATTGCAGCCACCACCAGCGCCAGCCGGTTTCGCTGATGTCGGCCCGGTAGACGAAGGGCAGCCAGTCGAGCTGGATGCTGAACACCAGGATCAGCAGCAGACCAGCGGCGAAGGAGGGCAGCGAAAAGCCGACAAAGGCCAGAGTCGTGGCGATCTTGTCGAACAGCGAATAGGGGTGGGTGGCGGCATACACGCCCACGGGCAGGGCCACGGCCAGGGCCAGCACCTGTGACAGGCCGATCACCACCAGCGTGGTGGGCAGGCGTCCCAGAATGAGCTGGTCCACATCGACCCGGCTGATGAAGGAAAAGCCCCAGTCGCCCTGCAGCATGGCGGCCAGCCAGCGGAAGTAGCGCTGCCAGACCGGGTCATCCAGGCCGAACTTGACGCGCAGCATCATCCGCACCTCGGCCGGCACGTTCGGGTTGTTTGCCAGTTCCTCAAACGGGTCGCCCGGTGCCAGCGCCAGTACGGTGAACAACACCACGCTGATGCCCAGCACTTGGGGCAGGGCGATCAACAGGCGGCGCAGGAAGTAGGAACCCAAGGTGTTTTTCTCAATGAATCAGGTATCGCGGTACCAGTCGTGGATGAAGCCCAGGACCAGATCCAGCCCGGACATGCGGGTCACAATTTTGTTGCCAGCGCCTGAAGGGTCCGGCCGATACACCAGAGGAATCACGGCCACATCGCTGCACGGCAGGTCATTGAGGCGGATGAAAAGCGCCGCCCGCTTGACCGGGTCCATCTCGTATTCGGCCTCTTTGAACAGGGCGTCATAGGCGGGGTTTTGCCAGCGCATCACGTTGCGGCCCAGCCACTTGTTGGCCTTGGAAGCAGCCTCCACGGACGTGAAGCGCTGCATGAAGCGTTCCGGATCGGGCGAGCCCAGGGTCACGGTGAACATCTGCAGATCGGCCCAGAACTTGCCGCTGGTGTCCGGGTTGCCGACATCCGAAGAGAAGAACACGGCGGCATTGACCGCCTTCAGTTCCAGCTCGATGCCGGCTTTCTGGCAGGCCTGCTTCATGATGGCCTGCACCTTCTGCCGTGGCGCATTGGTGGACGTCTGGAACAGGAATTTCAGCTTCTTCCCGGCCTTCTCCCGCACCCCGTCGGCGCCGCGCTTCCAGCCTGCAGACTCCAGCAGGACGTTGGCCTTGTCGATGCTGAACTCCGCCTTCTGGTTCGGGCTGCGGTAGCGCAGCGGATAGTTCAGGTAGTTGGCGGTGGCGACGCCACCGCGGCCATAGATGTTGTCCTGGATCGATTGCCGGTCCACCAGCAGGGCCAGGGCCTGGCGCACGACCAGCTCCGAGAGCACCGGATGGCGCGATTTGGGATGCCCGCGTTCACCTTCGGTCTCGACAAAGGGGTCGGAGAAGTTGATCTGCACGTGTTCCACATTGCCGCCGGGAGTGAACAGCACCCGGCCCTTGCCGCCGGTCTCCAGGCGCTTGAGGATCTCGTCCTCCACCGCCAGGTTCCAGGCAAAGTCGTATTCGCCAGTCTGCAGCACGGCGCGCGCCGCGGATACCGCGTCGCCGCCGCCCTTGATCTCCACGCTGTCGAAGTGGGGCCGATTCGGCAGGTGGTAATTGGGGTTGAGTTCACCCTTGACCAGGTCTCCCGGCTTGAATTCCAGAAAGCGGTAGGGGCCGGTGCCGACGGGTTTCAGATTTGCCGGCGCGTCGCGCGATTTGGCGCCGCTGTAGGCTGCAAACAGGTGCTTGGGTATCAGCTCGGCAGTGGAATAGGCACCGGCCCAGAACGGCGTGGGCTTGTTGAACAGCACCCGCACCGTGTGGCTGTCCACCTTTTCGAACTTCAGGTCCCGGTAGACGCCGGCCGTGAAGGCAGCCGTGGCCGGGTCGCTGCCGAACTGCCAGTTGAACACCACATCGTCGGCGGTGAAAGGCATGCCATCGTGCCAGGTGACGCCGCGCTTGAGCTTCCACAGCACGGACTTGCCGTCTGCCGCCAGGCCGCCGTTGGCCCGGCTGGGCACCTCTGCCACCAGCAGCGGCACCATGTTGGCTTCGGCGTCGAACAGCACCAAGGGCTCATAGAACAGGCGCGCACCTTCCTGATCCTTGGAGCCGGTGCCGAAGTGTGGATTGAGCAGGGTTGGCCCCTGCCAGAACAGCATCTTCAACGTGCCGCCGCCACCGCGGCGTGTGGGCTTGTAGGTCGGCTCGGTCTGGGCCTGGGCTATACCCGCGTGCAGCAGCAGTGCCGACGCTATAGGCGCGGACATCCCCAGGGCCGCCAGCTGCGCCACGAAAGCGCGGCGCGGCAGCTCGCCGTGGCGAACCTGATCCAGCCGCTGCTGCAGCTCAGCGGGTGTCACTGTGCCAATTCCAGTCGCGTGCGTCAGTCGTCAATGCTTCAGGCGTCACGGTACCAGTTGTGCAGCCCGGAGAAATCCAGGTCCCAGCCCGAGAGCTGGGTCCAGAGCTTGAGGCTGGCACCACGCACGCGCGGCCGGCTGATCAGCGGGATCACGATGTTGTCCTTGATCACCATGTCATTCATCCTGATGAACAGGGCGGAGCGCTTGACCGGGTCCAGTTCTGCTTCTGCGGCATGGAAGAGCTTGTCATATTCCTCGCTGCGCCAGCGCGCAATATTGCGGCCCTGCCATTTGTTGGCCTTGTTCGAAACTTCGCGGATGGTGTACTGGTCCATGAAGCGCTCGGCGTCGGGTTGGGTCATGGTGGTGGTGTACATCTGCATGTCGCACCAGAACTTGCCATAGGTGTCGGGGTTCGCCACGTCGGACGAGAAAAACACCGAGGCCGTCACCGATTTGAGTTCCAGGTCGATGCCGGCCTTCTGGCAGGCCTGCTTGACCACCGCCTGCTCCTTCTGGCGGATGGCATTGACGGAGGTCTGGTAGACAAACTTCATCTTCTTGCCGCCCTTTTCGCGGATGCCGTCGGCACCCTTCTTCCAGCCTGCGGCTTCGAGCACGGCATTGGCCTTGTCGATGTTGAATTCGTACTTGGTGTTGGGCGAGCGGAAGCGCGGCGGATTGTTCATGAAGTTCGACGTGGCCACACCGGTGCGGCCGTAGATGAACTCCTGGATGTTCTTGCGGTCCGCCAGCAGTGACATGGCTTCGCGCACCGCCGGCTCGCTGAAGGCAAAGTGTTTCGAGTTGACGCTGGCGCGCTCGCCATCGACTTCGACCCATGGGTCAGTGATGTTGAGCTGGATGAATTCAATGTCACCGCTGGGCACGATGTGGACCTTGCCCTTGCCACCGGCTTCCATGCGTTGCAACACTTCGTCTTCCACCTGCAGGTTCCAGGCGTAGTCGTACTCACCGGTCTGCAGCACAGCCCGGGCAGCTGAGGTGGCGTCGCCGCCGCCCTTCATTTCGATGCTGTCGAAATACGGCCGGTTCGGCATGTGGTAGTTCATGTTGATCTCGCCGCGCACCATGTCGCCCGGCTTGAAGTCCACGAATTTGTAGGGGCCGGTACCCACGGGCTTGAGGTTGTTGGGCGCATCACGTGACTTGCCGCCGGCGTAGGGGCCAAACAGGTGCTTCGGTATCACCATGCCTTCGGCCGCGACGAAGGCGGTAGCCCAGAATGGCGTGGCTTTCGGGAATGTCACACGGATGCTGTGCGAGTCAACCTTTTCCACCTTCACGTCCTTGTAGACGCCGCTGGTGACGGCGGCCGTTGCCGGGTCCTTGGCGTATTCCCAGGTGAAGACGCAGTCGTCGGCGGTGAACGGCTGGCCATCGTGCCAGGTGACCCCCTTCTTCAGCTTCCACAGGACTGACTTGCCGTCTGCCGACAGGCCGCCATTTTCGCGGCTGGGCACTTCCGCAGCGAGGATCGGTACCAGGTTGCCATCGTTGTCCCAAACTGCCAGGGGTTCGTAGAAGATGCGTGAGCCTTCCTGGTCCTTGGTGCCATTGGCGAAATGCGGTTGCAGCAGGGTCGCGCCCTGCCACCACAGCACCTTCAGGGCGCCGCCGCCGCCGCGTTTGGTGGGTTTGTAATCCACCTTGGGCTGGGCCAGCGCCACACCGGAATGCAGCAGCATCTGGGTGGCCATCGGCGCGCCGATGCCCAGCCCGAGCATGATCCGGTTGAACTCGCGCCGCGGCAGCGTGCCCCGCTTCACTTCGGCGATCAGGCCCTTGAGTTGTCCCTCATTCATATCGATGCTCCGTTAAGGTTTGGTCCAACATGGCGCTCGGCCCAAAGCCAGCGCTGCCCGCAAAAAAGGATCCGCTTGCACTATCCGTGCCAGCGGTCTGGCGACCAGTATGATGGCAGGCCAGCGCCGCACGCAAGGGGTCTGACCCTGATTGCTGGCATGCGCTTTTCCCGATTGACAGACCACACCATGGCCACTCCATTCACGTTTTGTCCGCAATGCGCCAACCGCCTGGAATTCATTGCGGCGCTGGAAGATGGCGGGCCGAAGGAGCGGCTGCGCTGCGTCAACTGCGGCTTCACCCACTGGAACAACCCGGTGCCGGTGCTGGCGGCGGTGATCGAGTACGGCGACAAGATCCTGCTCGCGCGCAACGCCGCCTGGCCCGGCAAGATGTATGCGCTGATCACCGGCTTCATGGAGGCCAGCGAAACGCCGCAAGAGGGCATCGCCCGGGAGATCAGCGAGGAGACCAGCCTGCAGACCAGCGCCTTGAATCTGATTGGGGTCTATGACTTCCAGCGCATGAACCAGGTGATCATTGCCTACCATGCGGTATGCACTGGCGTAGTGCAACTTTCACCGGAACTGGTGGATTGCCGCCTGTACGCGCCGCAGGACGTGATGTGCTGGCCAGCCGGTACCGGTTACGCCCTGGCGGACTGGCTCACGGCGCGCGGCCACACGCCGCGGTTTGTTGACTGGGGCGGCCGCAGGGCCTGAGTGGCTGCTGCCGGTTGTTCCGGCCTGGTTTGCCAGAACGACAGTTCCTCGCAGATCGGCGCATCCTGTCGCACGCCGGCTGCAAGCCGGCCACCCGGTCGGTACATTGCGTTGCCACAGGCCCAGCCGGGCCTCAACGAGGAACTGACCATGCACTCCCGAACCCCGCCCAGGACTGCTGCGCTGGCGCTTGCTGGTGCGGGAGCCGGCCCTGCTGTTTCCGGAGCCTGCCATGGCTGACGACAATATGGCCATGCCCAGCACCCTCGGCGACAGCTTCGAAACCCTGAAGCGCCTCAATTCCCGCCTGGCCCACTGGGCAGCTTCGCTGTCCTGGCTGCGGATGGCGGCGCTATTCATTGTGCTGGGCATCGCCAGTAGCATCATCAGCAACCAGTTCCACCTGAAGCATGATTCGGTGCAGCAAAAGAGCAAGAAGAGCAAGCGCGTCAGCACCAGTGTGGATGGCAAGTGCGATGGCAAGCGCATCACCATCGGCGGCCCCGACGGCCTGGTGATCTGCGTTGACGAGAAGGGCACGCGCCAGGACCGCGCAGCCACGCCCAAGGAACCGGCGGCCAGCGCGTCCGAAGGGGCGGAACCGGCAGCCTCCAGCACAACGCCTGCCGGCACGCCGATGATCACGATCACGACCCCGGAGGAAGAGAGCAACGAAGACCGCGGTCCGCGCACGATCCGAACCTTCGGTGGCTTCATCGGTGACCTGATCCAGGGCCTCTACACCGCCTTGCTGGCCTATTTCGTGGCCGCCAAGATCATTGTGCGCAAGACCGAGGAGTCCGAGGCCCGCGTCCGCTCGGCCGAAGGCACGGCCGGGCACGAGGCGATGCAGCGCCAGCTGGTGCAGGCCCGGCTCAAGCTGCTGCAGGCCCAGATCGAGCCGCATTTCCTGTTCAATACGCTGGCGGCGGTGGACTACCTGATCGAGACCGACACCAAGCGCGCCTCGGTGATGCAGAAGACGCTGATCCAGTACCTGCGCGCTGCCCTGCCGCAGATGCGTCAGGAATCGAGCACGCTGGGGCGTGAACTGGTGCTGACGCGGGCCTATCTGGATTTGCTGAAAATGCGGATCGAGGAACGGCTGGAGATCCGGATCAACGTGCCGGCCGGTCTGGAGTCGGCCGTGTTTCCGCCAATGATGCTGCAGACCCTGGTGGAGAACGCGATCAAGCATGGCATTGAGCCCAAGCCCGAGGGCGGGCGCGTCAGCATCCTGGCGCAGGTGCAGCATGGCGAGCTCTGGGTCGAGGTGGCCGACACTGGCGTCGGCCTGCCCAGCGGCGACATCTTCACCGCGCCCACCACGGGCACTGGCCTGGGCTTGGAGAACATCCGGGATCGCCTGGCCATGCTGTACCCGAACCTCAGCCGCATCGACCTGCGCTCTGATAGCGTCCAGGGCACGGTGGTGCGCATCGTGATCCCCTACGTGGTGGTTGCGCCAACGCAGGACAGCGCTGCAAAGCCAGCCGGGCCTGGCGCTGCCGGCGCCTGAAACACTGGAGTTGGAAAGTGCCAGAACCGATGAACAAGCCTGCCGCAGTCCGGGCCTTGATTGCCGATGATGAGCGTCTGCTGCGTGAGCAGCTCCAGGCCCGCCTGGCCCAGGTCTGGCCCGAACTGGAGATCTGCGGCGTGGCGCGCGACGGCCTGGAGGCAGTGGAACTGGCTGGACAGTTGCAGCCCGATGTGGTGTTTCTGGATATCCGCATGCCGGGCCTGACCGGCATTGAGGCGGCGCGCGAGATCGTGGCGCTGCCGCAGTGGCACGGTGAGATCGTGTTCGTGACCGCTTACGACGAATACGCCGTCACGGCTTTCGAGCGCGGCGCACTCGACTACCTGCTTAAACCCGTGGAGGTGGATCGGCTGGCACAGACCGTGGAGCGGCTCAAGCGCGCCGCCCGGCCGGCGCCGGCGCCGAGCGACGCTTCGCTGGACGACCTGCTGGGCAAACTGCACACGATGCAGCAGAAGCTCAATGCTGGTGCTGCGCCCAAGGAGCCGATGCGCTGGATCCAGTGCGGTGTGGGCCAGACCGTGCGCCTGGTGGCCGTGGCCGACGTGCTGTTCTTCCGCTCTGACGAGAAGTACACCCGGGTCCAGACGCGCGAGCAGGAAGCGCTGATCCGCACGCCGATCCGCGAGCTGGTGCCGCAGCTCGATCCGCAGCAGTTCTGGCAGATCCACCGCTCCACCATCGTGAACCTGGGCGCGATCGAAGGCATCGGCCGCGACGAGTCCGGCCGCCAGCGTGTGAGCCTGCGCGGGCACCCGGAAGTGCTGGAAGTGAGCCGCAGCTTTGCGCATCTGTTTAGGCAAACCTGATTTCCGAATGGGTTGTGGGACCGACCAAGGCACTTGAGGGTAGCGATAGGCCTTGCTCGGTCCTCAACTGATCAACGGTGTTCTTGATGTTCCGAACCGCGCTTCGAGTGGGTTTTGGGCTTCTGCTTAAAATTGGCGCAACACGCAAGGAGTCCTGATGCAGATCGACAAAGAGATCGACACCCGCGGCCTGAACTGCCCGCTACCCATTTTGAAAGCCAAGAAGGCGCTGAGCGACATGCAAAGCGGCCAGACGCTGCGCGTGGTAGCCACGGATGCCGGCTCGGTGCGCGATTTCCAGGCCTTTGCCAAACAGACCGGCAACGAGCTGGTGGAGCAGCAGACCCACGGCAAGGACTTCATCCACGTGATGCGACGGCGCTAAGAACAATCGGGGTCAGGAAATCGGGGTCGGGGAAATTGGCGGAAATCGGGGTCAGATTCGAATTCAGGACAGCAGCTCGGCCGGAGCAAAAGGGGTCAGGACGAAATTCGACTCTGACCCCGATTTCCCCCGATTTCCGTCTCTGACGCTGCGCCTTAGCCCAGCCGCGCAATCTGCTCCTGCACCTTGGCCAGCGTGGCCACGAAATCGGCTACGCGCTGCCGCTCTTGCGCAATCACCGTGGGAGGTGCCTTGGCGACAAAAGCTTCGTTGCCGAGTTTGATGTTGGCGCGGGCGATCTCGCCTTCGAGGCGCGTGGCTTCCTTGAGCAGACGGGCGCGCTCGGCAACCGGGTCCACCGCCATGTGCAGGCAGATGCGCGCGGTACCCACCATCGCCACGGGGGCTGACTGGGCTGCTTGGCCCCAAGCGGCCTCGTCTTCAAAGACCCGCACTTCGCTCAGCTTGCCCAGAGCCTGCAGCACCGACGCGGCCGCGCGCATGAAGGCTGCCTCGTCGGCCTGACCGGCCAGCACGAACAGCGGCAGCCGGGTGGCGGGGGATACACCCATCTCGCCACGCAAATTGCGGCAGGCGTCCACCACCTGCTTGAGCCGGGTGACGTGGCGGATCGCGGCTTCGTCAATCTTCTCCGGCTGGCTGACAGGGTAGCGGGCGATGCTGATCGATGCCGCCAGCGTGCTGCCGGTGCCTGCGGCCACAGGCGCCACCTTCTGCCACAGTTCTTCGCTAATGAAGGGAATGACCGGGTGCGCCAGCCGCAGCACGGTCTCCAACGTCCGGATCAGCGTGCGGCGGGTGGCGCGCTGCTCGGCGTCGCTGCCGTTCTGAATCTGCACCTTGGCGATCTCCAGGTACCAGTCGCAGAACTCGTCCCAGACAAACTGGTAGATCGCGCCGGCCACGTTGTCCATGCGGTATTCGGCAAATGCCTTGGCCACTTCGGCTTCGGTCTGCTGCAGCAGGGATGTGATCCAGCGGTCGGCGGGCGAAAACTTCAGGTAGCCATGGAACGGGCCAGCCGGCACCGCAATGTTGCCGGCGGCGTCCAGCTGCGCTGGCGCGCATTCGGCCTTGGTGTGCTCGCGCAGGCCGCAGTCCCGGCCCTCGCAGTTCATCAGCACGAAGCGGCTGGCGTTCCAGAGCTTGTTGCAGAAGTTGCGGTAGCCCTCGCAGCGCTTGCTGTCGAAATTGACATTGCGGCCCAGGCTGGCCAGGGCGGCAAAGGTGAAGCGCAGGGCATCCGCGCCGAAGCCAGGGATGCCCTGCGGAAATTCCTTCTGCGTGTTCTTGCGCACCTGCGGCGCGGTCTCGGGCTTGCGCAGCCCGGTGGCGCGCTTGTCGAGCAGGGGCGCGAGCTCGATGCCGTCGATCAGGTCCACCGGGTCCAGCACGTTGCCTTCGCTCTTGCTCATGCGCTTGCCCTGGGCGTCGCGCACCAGGCCGTGCACATACACATGGTGAAACGGCACCCGACCGGTGAAGTGGGTGGTCATCATGATCATCCGTGCCACCCAGAAGAAGATGATGTCGTAGCCCGTCACCAGCACGCTGGAGGGCAGGTACAGGTCGTAGTCGCGGTTACTGCCGTCGGGTTGGCCGTGGTCCAGGGGCCAATTGAAAGTCGAAAACGGAACCAGTGCCGATGAATACCAGGTATCGAGCACGTCCTCGTCCCGCTTCAAAGTCCTGCCCGGCGCCAGCGCCTGGGCTGCCGCACCGTCACGCGCCACGTAGACGTTCCCGTCCTCGTCGTACCAGGCCGGAATCTGGTGACCCCACCAGAGCTGGCGGCTGATGCACCAGTCGCTGATGTTGTTCATCCACTGGTTGTAGGTATTGATCCAGCTCTCGGGCACGAACTTCACCTGGCCGGAGCTGACGGCGTCGATAGCCTTTTGCGCGATGGACTTGCCGGTGGGATCCAGCGGACTCACTTTCGTCGTGGCTACAAACCATTGGTCGGTGAGCATCGGCTCGACCACCTGGCCAGTGCGGGCGCACATCGGCACCATGCTCTTGTGTGGCACGGCCTTCTGCAGGAAGCCCTGTTCCTCCAGGTCTTTGAGCACCGCCTTGCGCGCCACGAAGCGGTCCAGGCCCCGGTAGGCCTTGGGGCCGTTGTCGTTGATCTTCGCGTCCAGCGTGAAGATGGTGATCAGCGGCAGGTCATGGCGCAGGGCGCAGGCATAGTCGTTGAAGTCGTGGGCGCCGGTGATCTTGACCACGCCGCTGCCGAAGTTGCGGTCCACAAAGTCGTCGGCAATGACGGGGATGCGGCGGTCGCACAGCGGCAGGTCCACCAGCTTGCCCACCAGGTGCTTGTAGCGCTCATCCTCCGGGTGCACCGCCAGCGCGCCGTCGGCCAGCATGGTCTCGGGCCGGGTGGTGGCGATGTGCATGCCGGGCATGGGGTTGCCGTCGATGTCGGTCTGCGGCCCATCGGCAAATGGGTACTGGATGTGCCACATGAAGCCATCGCGCTCTTCGCTCTCCACCTCCAGGTCGCTGACAGCGGATTTGAGCACCGGGTCCCAGTTCACCAGACGCTTGCCACGGTAGATCAGGCCCTGCTCGTACAGGCGGACAAAGGTCTCGGTCACGCTGGCCGACATCTTGTCGTCCATGGTGAAATATTCGCGTTGCCAGTCCACGCTGTCGCCCATGCGCCGCATCTGCCGGGTGATGGTGTCGCCAGACTGCTGCTTCCATTCCCAGACCCTGGCCGTGAAGTCGGTGCGGCCCAGGTCATGGCGGCTGACGCCCTGCTCCTGCAACTGGCGCTCCACCACGATCTGGGTGGCAATGCCGGCGTGATCGGTGCCCGGCACCCAGACCGTGTTGGCGCCGGCCATGCGGTGGTAGCGCGTCAGGCAGTCCATGATGGTGTGCTGGAAGGCGTGCCCCATGTGCAGTGTGCCGGTCACGTTCGGTGGCGGCAGCTGGATGCAGAAGGATGGCGCGTCGGTCTGTACCTGGCCGGTGCCGCGAAAGCCGGCTTTGGCATAGCCGCGGCTCTCCCACAAGGGTCCCCAGTGGGCCTCGATAGCGGCGGGTTCAAAGGACTTGGACAGGCTGTCCAGGCCGGGTTGTTGCAGCGGTTCGGTCATGGGTATCCGTTGTGCGCACCCACCGTGGTGCGAAGCGAAGGCGCCGCCCTGGCTCAGAGGGCCGGATGCGGGCGGCGGACGGTGGAGTTCGATTTTATCTGGCGGCTGGCCGCCGGGCGGCGCAAGCCGGCGTCAGTCGAGCTTGCGCGCAGCAGCGATGCAATCGGCCAGCACCCGGGCGTCGCCCACCTGGTTGGCCAGCAGCAGGATCAGCCGGGCATTGAGCATTTCCGACTGCTCCCGGCTCAGGCCCAGGTGGGCGTCGAGCAGCTGTTCGTAGAAAGTGTCGGCGTCCTGCAGATTCGGGCTGGTTTTCATGCTGCCTCCATGTCCAGCGGGCCGCTGTCGGCAATGCCCAGCGCCCGGCGCAACGCGTGCACCAGCTGCGCGTCGACACTCTCGCCACTGGCCGCCAGGTAGCCGTCGGGTCGCAGCAGCGCCCAGGCATGGCCGAAGACGTGGCAGGCGCCCTGCAGGTGGCCCTGCGGATCGCGCAGATGTTCCCGGGCAGCGGGCCGGGTTTCCGGGCTGAGCACCTGCACCGCGCGCAGCGGCGCGGCGCTTGTGAGTGCCGCCAGGCGTTGGGCCACGGTGCCGGAGATGTCGCCGAACACCAGCAGCAGCAGCCGGCCGTCGGCCCAGAGCAGCAGGTCGTTGACCACGCCGCGGCTGCCGTCGGCCCAGGCAAAGGCCACGTTCTGCACCGACAGGCCGCCACTGCGCTCGCAGATGCCGGAGCGGGTGTAGCTGTTGGCCACCGCCATGCGGCCGGTATTGATCAGGGTGCGGGCAAAAGGGTATTGCCGCGCCAGGCTGATGGCGGCACTGCGCAGCAGACGCTCCATGCCGTCGGCCGGGCGCAGGAAGCGCGCGGTGCGGTTCGTGACCTGCACGTTCTGGGTGGCAGCCTCGTGCCGCTCCTGGTGGTAGCTCTCTAGCAGGCTGGCCGGCGCATAGCCTTTGGCCACGGCTGCCAGTTTCCAGGCCAGGTTGTCGGCGTCGGCAATGCCGGTGTTGCCGCCCCGGGCGCCGAAGGGGCTGACGATCTTGACCGCGTCGCCCAGGAAATACACCCGGCCGCTGTGCAGCTGTTCCAGGCACTGGCTGCGGTAGGCATAAGGGCCGACCCAGACGATTTCGCAATCCACGTCGGCTCCGAACTGGCGCTGCAGCCGCTCGCGCACCGCGCTCTCGCGGCTGACATCCTCGGGCTTGGCGTTCGGCGCCATCTGGTAGTCGATGCGCCAGACGTCATCGGCCATCAGGTGTTGCCAGACCGCGCGGCCCTCGTTAAAGGGGGCCTCGATCCAGGTGTGGCGCTCGGCCGGCGGCCGGTGTTTGAAGCGCACGTCGGCGATGCACCAGCGGTCGTCGCCACGGGTGGAATGCATGCTGCTGTTGCACCATGTGTGGAACGGCGAGTGCGCGCCGGTGGCGTCGACCACCAGGGCGGCAGCGATCTGGTAGCTGCCCTTGGGTGTCTGCACTGTCAGCCGCGCATGCTGCGGGCCGTCTTCGAAGGCCGTCACGCGCGAACCCCAGCGCATGTCAATGCCGCCCAGCTCGGCAATGCGTTCCACCAGGTAGCCCTCGATGTAGAACTGCTGGATGTTGATGAAGGCCGGTTGCGTGGACAGGCCGAAGCTGCTGCTGCTGCGCAGGTCAAAGGCATAGACCTCATCGTGCCCGGCGAAGGTGCGGCCCACGCTCCACTGCACACCGCGCGCCGCGATCCGCTGGTACACCCCCAGCCGCTCGAAGATCTCCAGCGACTTCTGGGTGTAGCAGATGCCGCGCGAGGATGCGCCCTTGACGCCCACCGTGTTGTCTTCGTCCAGCAGCAGGGCCAGCACGCCGTGGCGCGCCAGGGCGCAGGCCAGGGTCAGGCCGGCAATTCCGGCGCCGACGATCACGATGGGGTAGTGGCCGGTGCTGCCGTCGCGCAGTTCCGGCGGCATGGCAAAGGGGTAGCTCGGCAGGTTGTAGCCGCTGCCGGTGCTGAATTCATAGCCGTTGCGGTAGGGGCTGCTTGCCAGAGCGGTCCGGGCTTGTGCCATGTTCAGGCTCCAGCGGGCGTGCTGGCCGCGGCGGCAACAAATTCCGGCCGGTCGTTGCGCTCGGGCTTGAGTGAGCCCGCAGCCACACCGCTCGCGCGTTCGCGTCGCCACTGCGCCTTGCGCGCCGTCCAGGCCGCCAGCCGGTCATGCGCCTCGCGGCTTTCCTGCAGCATCTGGAATTCGCTGGCTACCTGTGCCGACAACTCCAGCCGCACGCCATTGGGGTCAAAGAAATAGATGCTCTTGAAGATGTGGTGGTCGGTCGGCCCCAGCACCTCCACACCATGGGCCTGCAGCCGCTGCTTCATGTCTTCCAGCTGCTGCTCGGTATCGACCCGGAACGCAATGTGGTTCACCCACAGCGGCGTGTTGGCAGAGGGCAGGGCGGCGGTGTCGTCACCCAGGTCGAAGAATGCAATGAAGGAGCCGTCCTGCAAGCGAAAGAAGAAATGGGTGTAGGGGCAGTATTCGCCGGTGCTGGGCACCACGTCGCTCTGGATGATGTGGTACAGCGGCAGGCCCAGGATGTCCTCGTAGAAGTGGCGCGTTTCCTCGGCGTCGCGGGCCCGGTAGGCATAGTGGTGCAGCTGCTGGATCGGCGCGGGCGCCGGCAGGGCTGCGGGTTGCTTCAGGACGGCGGCCATGGCGATCTCCGGCGGATTCGGTATGGGGTACAGGCCCGGTGTGGTCTGCCGGATCACTGTACCGCAGGGCGCGGTTCGGGCCAATTGGCACTGGCCCGGGTGTTGATCCGGCGCAAGCCGGGGCACCCATCGATTCAATTGAGAATAATTATCAACTGAAGGCCTCGCATAGACATTCGCAATACTGCCTATTGAGCCGGTCAATTGGACGCGGGCGAGATGCCGGGGTATGGTCTGGCGACTTTGGCAGTTGTGACCCGAGCGGTCCCTGCTGCAAAGCAACCAGCGTTTGTTCGTTCAACCCACTAGGAGATTTCCATGGCAGCACTCAAAGGCTCCAAGACGGAAGAAAACCTGAAAGCCGCATTTGCCGGCGAATCCCAGGCCAACCGCCGTTATCTGTATTTCGCGAACAAGGCCGACGTAGAAGGCCAGCCGGATGTGGCGGCCCTGTTCCGCTCCACCGCCGAAGGCGAGACCGGCCATGCGCACGGTCACCTGGAGTGGCTGGAGCAGTGCGGCGACCCGGCCACCGGCCTGCCCTTTGGCCCCACGCGCGACAACCTGAAGTCCGCAGTGGCTGGCGAAACCCATGAGTACACCGACATGTACCCGGGCATGGCCAAGACCGCGCGCGACGAAGGCCACGACGAAGTGGCGGACTGGTTCGAGACCCTGGCCAAGGCCGAGCGCTCGCACGCCAACCGCTATGCCAAGGCATTGGCCGAACTGGTGGATTGATGCTCCTGTGAGCAGGGCGGAGCGCAATGCTCCGCTCCCTTGAGAGAAGAGAGAAAGAGACACCATGGCACGTGAAGGCAACCTGCAGGCACCGACCCGGCACCCCATCGACTGGCAGGGCAGCGACTACTACAACGAAGAGGCCACGCTGCACGAGCTGGAGCGCATCTTCGACATCTGTCATGGCTGCAGGCGTTGTGTCAGTCTGTGCGGCTCCTTCCCCACGCTGTTTGACCTGGTGGATGAGAGCAAGACGCAAGAGGTGGATGGCGTCGACAAGAAGGACTACTGGAAGGTGGTGGACCAGTGCTACCTGTGCGACCTGTGCTACATGACCAAGTGCCCGTATGTGCCGCCGCACGAATTCAACCTGGTCTTCCCGCACACCATGCTGCGGGCCAAGGCCATCAAATTCAAAAAGGGTGAGGTCGGCTTTGGCGAGAAGCTGCTTGCCTCCACCGACGTGCATGGCCAGCTGGCCGGCATACCCGTGGTGGTGCAGACCGTCAATGCGGTGAACCGCACGGCGGCTGCGCGCAGCGTGATGGAG
>JANMKM010000047.1:0-2695 GCA_031372035.1 Rhodoferax sp.
TGGAACAGAAGGCGGTCGACGGCCAGGAAAACCCGGTGACAGTGATCGCTGCCAACAAGTTCTACGAAGTGCAGAAATATCTGACCCTGACCAACCACCAGTACAACCCGCAGTCGGTGCTGATCAGCAAGAAATTCTGGGACAGCCTGACAGCTCCCGAACAGAAGATCATTGCCGACGCCGCGGCCGAAGCCACGGTCTACCAACGCCAGCAGGCGCGCGAGCAGGCTGGCACCGCGCTGGAAGCCTTGAAGAAGGCCGGGATGCAGGTCAGCGAACTGGCACCTGCCGAGTTGGCAAAGTTTCGCGACAAGATGAAGCCGGTGGTCGACAAGCATGGTGCTGCGAGCAGCGAGACCGTGAAGGAGCTGACGGCAGAGCTTGCCAGGGTGCGCAAATAGGCATGATCAACGGCAACACCGAACTCATTGCGCATATCGGCTTTCCGACGCACGCCTTCAAGGCGCCGATGATCTACAACCCGTGGTTCGAACGCTCGGGCGTGAATGCGGTGGTGGTACCGATGGCGTGCCCCGAGGCCGATTTTCCGGAGCTGCTGCGCGCGCTGTTCAAGCTCCACAATGTCCGTGGTGCCCTGATCACCATGCCCTACAAGGTAGCCACCATCGGTTTGCTGGACGAGGTCCTGCCCACGGCCGCTGTGGCCGGCGCCTGCAACGCGGTCCGGCGCGGCCCGGACGGCCAGCTGCAGGGCGACATGTTCGACGGCGAGGGCTTCACCCGCGGGGTGCAGCGCAAGGGTGTACAGCTGGCGGGCGCGCGCGCGCTGGTGGTCGGCTGCGGCGGAGTCGGCTCGGCCATCGCTGCATCGCTGGCCAGTGCCGGCGTTGCCGCCATCGCACTGTTCGATGCCCGGGGGGCTGCCGCGGACGAACTGGCGCAACGGCTGCAAAGCCACTATCCCGGGCTCACAGTCAGCACCGGCAGCAACGACCCGGCCGGCTTCGACCTGGTCGTCAACGGTACACCCATGGGCATGAACGATGGCGATCCGCCGCCAATGGATGTGGCACGGATTGCGCCCCAAACCTTTGTCGGCGAAGTCGTGATGAAGCAGGAAATGACGTCCTTCCTGAAAGCGGTGCAGTCCCGCGGTTGCCGCTTCCAGGTGGGCTCTGACATGCTGTTCGAGCAGATTCCGGCCTACCTGGAGTTCTTTGGTCTTCCCAGCACCACGGCCGAGGTGCTGCGGTCCACGGCAGACCTTCGCTATTGAGGAGAGCCAATGACAACCACGAGCCACCAGCGCGAAGCCGTGCCCGACAGCGCCAACCCGCTGGGAATGCAGGGCATTGAATTTGTCGAGTTCGCCACCAGCCGTCCGCAGGCGCTGGGCCAGGTGCTCGAAACCATGGGCTTCCACGCCGTGGCACGGCACCGCTCACGTGAGGTCACGCTGTACCGCCAGGGCTCCATGAACCTGGTGCTCAACGCCCACGCCGCGGATGCCCGCGTCAGCGCAACGACCGGCGGACAACCCATGCTGACCGCGGTTGCATTCCGGGTGCATGACGCCGGGCAGGCCAGGTCCCGCTGCCTGGAACTGGGTGCCTGGGAAGTAGCCAGCCACGCGCAAGCGATGGAGCTGCACATTCCTGCAATCCACGGCCCCGGAGGCAGCCGGTTCTACTTTGTCGATCGCTGGCGCGAGTTCTCGATCTACGACGTCGACTTCGTGCCCATCGCCAACTCCGACCCGCGGCCGGCGCCACTGGCCGGCATGCGCTACTTCGGCGTCGTGCAGTACGTAGGCCCGGGACGGGCAGTGGAATGGCTGGCCTACTACGAACACCTGTTCGGCTTCAGCCCGATCCCCGACAACCTGCGCTATGGCATCCTGCCCAAGGGCACGCTGCTGCGCAGCGCCTGCGGCCGCTTCCTGTGGCAATTGGTGGAACCCGACCCGGGCATGGATGACGACAACAGCGTGGAGTGCCTGCAACGGCTGGGCCTGGGCGTGCCCGATGTCGCCACCGCGGTGACGCTGCTCAAAGCGCGCGGCGTGGAGTTTGTCGAGTCCAGCAAGCTGCATCCGGAGGACCGCGGTGCGCTGACCCGTGCAGTACTGGGCTCGGTCTCGTTCGAACTGGTCCACCAAAGCATCTGATACGGGGCACAGCATGGGACTACTGCAAGGTTTCGGCATGGACACCATCACCCTGGCCGGCCCGCTGGAAGCCAAGCTGCAGGCCATGCACGCGGCCGGCTTCAGCCAGGTGATGCTCAACGCCCGTGATCTCGCCGGCCACCCGCAAGGTGTGGACGTGGCGGTACAGGCGGTGCGGGCCAGTGGCCTGCGCACCACCGGGTTCCAGGTGCTGCGTGACTTCGAAGGCCTGTCTGGCCATCTGCACGGCTACAAAGTCGATATCGCCAAGTCGATGCTGGAGATGTGCGCGGCCCTGGGCTCCAAGGTGTTGCTGGCCTGCTCGTCCACATCGCGCCACGGCAGCAGCGACCCGGAGGCCATCGCCCGGGATCTGCGCAAGCTGGCGATGCTGGCGCTGCCATTGGGCATCCGGATCGCCTACGAAGGCCTGTCCTGGGGCCGTGTGGTGCATGAGTACACCACCGCCTGGGATCTGGTGTCGCGCGCCAACTGTCCCAACCTGGGTCTGTGCATCGACTCCTTCCACATCCTTGCAGCGCAAACCACGCTGGATGCGATCGATGA
>JANMKM010000383.1:0-5181 GCA_031372035.1 Rhodoferax sp.
GCGGCCCGTCGGAGAAGCGCGTATCCGGCGAGGAAAACACCAGAGCGTCAAGCAGGTAGTCGACGGGCACTCCCAGCAAGGCTGGCGCGGCTGGCTCCAGCACCAGAAAGTCCGCGCGCTGGCCGACCGCGATGCCGGCCAACGGCAGCCCCGTGGCAGCGGGCCCGCCGGCCAGGGCCGTATTGAACAGCGCCGCGGCACTGCTGCCGGCGCCGGCGCTGCGCCCGGCGATGTTGCGTTGCCGCAGCTGCAGCCGCTGTGAATATTCCAGCAAGCGCAGCTCCTCGGCCCAGCCGCGTGTCACATGGCTGTCCGAACCGATGGACCAGCAGCCGCCAGCTGCGGCATAGGCCGGCAGGTTGAAGCTGCCGTCACCCAGATTCGCCTCGGTGCTGGGGCACAGCACCACCGACGCGCCACAGGCCTGTACGGCCTGCAGTTCGGCTGCGGTGGCCTGGGTGGCATGTACCAGGTTCCAGCGGCTATCCAGCTGCGCATGCTGCAGCAACCATTCGATCGGCCGCAGGCCGTACTGGGCGATGCAGTCGTCCACCTCCTGACCCTGCTCGGCCACGTGGATGTGCAGCGGCATACCGTGCTCACGGGTGGCAGCATCCATCCGTGTCACGGCATCCTCCGTCACAGCCCGCAGGGAGTGCAGCGCCACGCCAGCGTTCACGGGCGTACCGCCGCCCGCGCCGGCCACGACACCATGGGCCAAGGACAGGACGCTCTCGACGCTGGAGGCAAAGCGCCGCTGCTCGTCGCGCAGGGCTGGCTGCGCAAACCCGGCGCGCATGTAAAGCGTCGGCAGCAGCGTGATGCCCATGCCTACCTGCCGCGCCGCGCGCAGCAGTGCCAGCGACATTTCCATGGGGTTGGCATAGGGCCGGCCGTCAGTGGCGTTGTGCAGGTAATGAAATTCGCAGACCTGGGTGTAACCGCCGCGCAGCAGCTCCGCGTAGAGCAATGCGGCAATCGCCTCCAGCTGCTGTGGACCGATGCGCAGGGCAGCGCTGTACATGCGCTCGCGCCAGCTCCAGAAATCGTCCTGGGTGTCGACCGCCCGTTCGGTCAGGCCGGCAATGGCCCGCTGGAAGGCGTGGCTGTGGGCATTGACCAGACCCGGCAATACCGGCCCTGGCAGCTTGCGCGCGTCGGCTGGCTGCGACACACCGCTTTCAACCCCGCTCCAATGGCCGTCGGCGCCCACGGACAGCAGCACGCCGCTGGCCCAGCCCCCCTGCACCCAGGCCCGGTCGGCCCAATAGAGCATGGCCTCAGCCGGCATGGCAGATCGCCGCGGCGGTCATGGCGGCCACCAGCATGCTGCGCAGCACCGGCTGCATGGTCCGGGCACGCACAGCATCGTAGGCAAAAGGTGGCTGTTCCTGCATGTAGGTGGACTGGCACATTTCCAGCTGCACGGCATGCACCTGCTCCGCCGGTTGGCCATAGCGGCGCGTGAGGTAGCCACCTTTGAAGCGGCCATTGAGCACGCTGCTGACCCCGGGCATGGCGGCGCCGGCCTTGGCAACGGCGGTTGCGATGGCTGGCGCACAGCTGGCACCGTCGGCGGTGCCGATGTTCAGGTCCGGCAGGCGACCTTCGAACAGCCCGGGAATTTCGCTGCGGATGCTGTGCGCATCCCACAGCAGCGCATAGCCATGCTGCTGCCGGATGGCTGCCAGCTGCTGCGTCAGCATGGCGTGGTACGGCACCCAGCAGGCCTCGCGCCGGCGTTGCTGCTCGGCGGCATCCGGCTCGCAGCCCGGCTGGTACAGCGGCTCACCGGTGAAGAAGTGCGTCGGGCACAACTCGGTGTTGGCAGCACCCGGATACATCGGGGCGTCGTCCGGCGGGCGGTTCAGGTCGATCACATAGCGCGAAACCCGGGCCTGCAGCACCGTGGCACCCAGCGCGGGCAGAAAGTCGTAGAGCTGGTCCAGATGCCAGTCGGTGTCTTCCACCTCCAGGGCGCGCGGCAGATAGGGGCCTTGCAGGTCTTGCGGAATGTCGGTGCCGATGTGCGGCATGCTCACCAGCAGGGGACCGTCGCCGACCTGCAAATTGAATACGCTCATGCCAATTGCCCCCCGAACACGGTTTGCCGATGTGGATTGGCACCGATGGTATAGGCCAGCTGTGCCGGATGGGCCACATCCCAGAGCACGAAGTCGGCACGCTTGTCGGCGGCAAGCGTGCCCCGGTCGTCCAGTCCCAGGGCCCGGGCCGCGTGCCGCGTCACACCGGCCAGCGCCTCCTGCGGTGTCAGGCCAAAAAGCGTGCACGCCATGTTGAGCATCAACAGCAGCGAGCTGCAGGGCGAACTGCCGGGGTTGCAGTCGGTGGACACGGCCATCGGAATCTGCAGGCGGCGCAGCAATGCCACCGGCGGCTGGCGGGTTTCACGCAGAAAGTAGAAGGCACCGGGCAGCAACACCGCCACACTGCCAGCCGCCGCCATGGCCTGTGCGCCCTGCTCCGACAACCACTCCAGATGGTCGCAGCTCAGCGCCTGGTAGCGCGCCGCCAGGGCCGCGCCACCGCTGTCGCTCAACTGCTCGGCATGCAGCTTGACCGGTACGCCCAAAGCCCGAGCGGCGGCAAACAGGGATTCAGTCTGGACCGGGCTGAAGGCAATGCGCTCGCAAAAGGCGTCCACCGCGTCCACCAGACCCTCAGCCCGCAGCATGGGCAGCATGCGCAGCACCTCGGCCAGGTAGTCGTCGCTGCGGCCAGCAAATTCCGGTGGCACTGCATGCGCGCCGAGAAACGTGGTGCGGACATCGACCGGGTGCTCGCGCCCCAGTTGCCGCGCCACCTGCAGACACTTGCGCTCATGCTCCAGCGCCAGGCCATAGCCGGACTTGATCTCGACCGTGGTCACGCCTTCGGCCAGCAACGCGCCCAGGCGCACCCGGCTTTGCGCCAGCAACTGCTGCGCGCTGGCAGCGCGGGTGGCGCGCACCGTGGAGACGATGCCGCCGCCGGACCGGGCAATGTCCTCGTAACTGGCGCCGCCCAGGCGCTGCTCGAATTCCAGTGCCCGGTCACCGCCATACACCAGATGCGTGTGGCAATCGATCAGGCCGGGGGTGATCAACGCGCCTTGGGCGTCGTGCTTGGCGCTGCAGCTGGCCAGCAATGCCGACGGCAGCTCCGCCCGCGGCCCGAGCCAAGCCACGTGCTCGCCGTCCACCACCATTGCCGCATCGTCGATCAGGCCATAGGGATCGGCCGCGCCAGCCTGCATGCTGGCGACCCGGCAACCGGTCCAGACCTGAACGCTCATGGCTTCACCTCCATCCAGAGCGCGTCCGGGCCTTCGATGCGCACCAGGCCATCGGCCTGCAGCCAGCGCCAGGCCAGGGTGTGTGCCGGCAGCTCCAGGTTTTCATTGGCAAATGCAACGCTGCAGCGCATGGATACAGCGTGGACAGCTACCAAAGTAGTAGCGGAACCGGTGCCCTGCCAGGTTCCCCGGACCCGTTGCATGCGCGCCTCCAGATGCCGCGTCATGAGGTTGAAGTCCTGCGTGGCGCCGCCCAGCAGCTGACAGTCGGTGGCAATGCCACCGTCAAAGGCGAAGGGCTCGCTGGCAGTGGTCAGTTCGTGTGCCTTCCCACCGAGCACCAGCCGCACGCCAGCGCCGCGCAGCACCGCAAACCAGCGCTGCACATCCTCGAACCGGGAAAAAGGACCGCTGTGCGCCACCTCGGCCACCGACATGCGGACCCGCCACTCACCCTGCGCCGGCCAGGCCAGCAGCTCGCGCGTCATGCCGTCGCCGTTGCGCCAGGGCGTTGCCTGCACATCCTGCAAGGGAACCAGGTTCCATCCTTGGAGTGAACTCATGCCTGAAACTGCCCGGCAAAGCTGTAGCGGCTGCCCGGATACACCAGCCGCGCCACGCTGGCCACATGGGCGCCGCTGACGGTGCGGCGCATCATGGCCAGGCAGGCCTCGCTGCGCTTGATGCCCAGTTCGCGCGCCTCCTGGGCGCTGGGCAGGCAAGCCTCGATGGCATAGCTGGCCTCCGTGAGCGGCGCATGCTGCAGCAGATGGAGGGTCGGCGTGATGCGGGTGAAATCCAGCTGCAGATACTGCGGCGCGGCAGCCGGGTTCACGTAGCGGTCTTCGAACTGGATCGGCACCCCGTTCTCCAGGTGCACCAGCACGCTGTGGAACACCCGGGCACCGGAACGCAGTCCAAGCGAGCGCGCCACCGCCAGGCTGGCTTTCTCCGGCGCCACCAGCAATGGCCGGGCGCTGTGCACATGGCCGCGCTCGGTGACCTCTTCATGGATGTCGCGGATCCTCAGCGTGGAGGAAATACGGTGCAGCTCGGCCACCCGGGTACCGGAGCCCTGGACCCGCACCACCAGGCCTTCGCCGCTGAGTTCTCGCAAGGCCCGGTTGACGGTCATTCGGCTCACGCCGAACTGCTGCATCAGCACGGTTTCGCTCGGCACCGGATCGCCAGGCTTCCAGCGGCCGCTGCTGATATGGGCCTTGACAAAGGCCTTGACCCGCTCGTACGCGGGCAGGTCGCCGGGAGCTGCAGCTGTGCTTGCCATACCCTGAGAATACCCCAGTTGACACAAGTTGTATAGACAACTATGCTCGGCCGCAGAAATATTCTCCAAGCGCTCGTCCACCCCACCGGAGCCGCCATGTCAGACCTCTCCAAGACCCGCTTCCTGGCCAGCAAGGCCCGGCCCGTCGCCGCCCCGCGTGGCAGCACGCTGAGCTGTGCCAACTGGCAGATCGAGGGCGCCTACCGCATGCTGCAGAACAACCTGGATCCGGAGGTGGCCGAGAACCCGGACGCGCTTGTGGTCTATGGCGGCATCGGCAAGGCGGCGCGTAACTGGCCCTGCTTCGACGCCATCCTGGACAGTCTGCGCCGGTTGCAGCCAGATGAGACCCTGCTGGTGCAGTCCGGCAAACCCGTGGGTGTGTTCCGCACCCATGAAGGTGCACCCCGGGTGTTGATTGCCAACTCCAACCTGGTGCCCAAATGGGCCACCTGGGAGCATTTCAACGAACTGGACCGTGCCGGTTTGATGATGTACGGCCAGATGACCGCTGGCAGCTGGATCTACATCGGCACCCAGGGCATCGTACAGGGCACCTACGAAACCTTTGTGGAAGCCGGACGCCAGCACTACGGTGGCG
>JANMKM010000394.1:0-3620 GCA_031372035.1 Rhodoferax sp.
TACAGGCCAAAAAGACTGCCTGAAGCAGCCTGAAACCCAGGTTTTAACCGCCTACGGCCGCTACTGGGGCGCGTTGGCCCGCGTAGACTGCCTGCACTTTGAAGCCTGCTACTACCAGCCGCTGCAGTGGTGCATCGCCAACGGCTACCAGCGCTTCGAGGGCGGCGCCCAGGGCGAGCACAAGATGGCGCGGGCCTTGCTGCCAGTGCGCACCAGCAGCGCCCATTGGCTGGCGCATCCGGCCTTTGCCGATGCGGTGTCCAGTTTCCTGGACCGGGAAGGCACCGGCGTGGACCAGTACCTGGAGCAGTTGGCCGAACGCAGCCCGCTGCGCAAGCAGCCCTGAGGCTCAGCTCTGCAGCGCCGCTGACACCATGCCCATCTCGGCGTTGCTCATCATGGCCTCGATGTTCATGACGATCAGCATGCGCTCGCCAATATTGGCCAGCCCGGTGATGAAACGGCCCTCAAGCGCGACATCGAACTGCGGCGCCGGCTTGATTTGGGCTGTACTCAGCGTGACCACGTCGGACACGGCATCGACCACGGTGCCAACCACCGTACCGCGCACATTCAGGATGATCACCACCGTGAACTCGGTGTAGTCGACTTTCTCCAGATGGAGCTTGAGCCGCAGGTCGATGATCGGCACGATCACGCCACGCAGGTTGATCACGCCCTTGATGAACGAAGGCGCATTGACCATGCGGGTCGGTTCTTCATAGGATCGGATTTCCTGCACCCGCAGGATGTCGATCGCATATTCCTCGGTGCCCAACCGCAACGTCAGGTACTGGCTACCACCGGCCGTGCTGGTGGCAGCCGTCGTCTTGCCGGTGGCGCGCGCCGGGCCGCGTTGGGTGGTTTCCATGGCGTGGGATCCTTTGGGGCCAAGTGCCCCGCCCAGGTCATGATACACGCCTCAAATCCGGCGTTGTGCAGGCCGGCAATCCGGACTTACCATGACGGCACAGGTCGCCAAAGCGACGGCTATTCTGGGCGGTCTGGCCAAGAATTCGCTGCGTAGCGCGACGACGCCCGCGCCGGCTCAACCCCATGCTCCTGAATCCCCTCGAAATGCCAAGTCCGCAACGCCCGCAATCCAGAGCCACTCACAACGACGATGTGGCTGCCCCGAGCGCCTGGCTGATGGCGATGGAGATGCGTGCCTTCTGGGAGTTTGGCGCCGTGCTGCCGGCCTGGCCGACGCTGGCACGTGCGCCCCAGGGCGATGGCCATGCCGTGATTGTGTTCCCGGGATTGAGCGCCAGCGACAGCTCCACCATTCCCCTTCGCAAGTATCTGGATGCCTTGAACTACGACGCCCAGGGCTGGAACCAGGGCTTCAATTTTGGCCCTCGCGCCGGCGTGCTGGAGAGTGCCCGGCGCCATGTGGAGGACACCGTAGCCGCCGGTGGTAAGCGTGTCAGCCTGATCGGCTGGAGTCTGGGCGGTGTCTATGCACGGGAGCTGGCCAAGCTGCTGCCGGACCAGGTGCGCAGCGTGATCACCCTGGGCACACCATTCTCGGGGTCCCACCGGAGCACCAACGCCTGGCGTATCTACCAGTTGACCAGCGGGCACAACATCGAGCGTGAAACGGGCAAGTACGACCTGGCAACCGCGCCACCCGTACCCACCACGTCGCTGTATTCGCGTACCGACGGTGTCGTCGCGTGGCAGGCCAGCATCCAGGCGCCGAGCGAACACAACCCGCACACCGAAAACGTCGAGGTCTTCGCCAGCCATGTAGGCCTGGGACTGAACCCCAGCGCCTGGTGGGTGGTGGCAGACCGGTTGGCCCAGCCCAGTGGTGCCTGGAAGCCCTTTGCCCGCAAAGGTGGCTTGCACGGCATTATCTTCCCCGACCCCCATCGCTAGGCACTTCCCGCACGGGAGCCACCGGACCCGCAGCGGTGGGCAGGGTGCTGCGATACTCCACGCTTTTCATCTCGCCTGATCGGAGATTCTGACCATGCCATCTACAAGCCTGACCCCGTGGGCGATTGCGCTGGTCGCCATCGGCGCCACCGCCATCAGCAGCCCGGTCCTGGCGCAGGGCTACCAGCGTGAAGCCGTGCCCCAGCTGAAGCAGACCAACGACTTCATGCGCACTCTGGAGTCCAGCAACGGCGTGGCCGGTTCGGTGCGGCCCTCCATGCTGACCGCGCTCAATGAAGCCCAACGCCAGATCCGCGCCAACGAACTCAAAGGTGCGGGCGAGAGCCTGGCGGCAGCTGAACTGCTGACCGAGAAGACGCCTTACGAACAGCATGTGATTGCACGGATCAAGGGTGCCTGGGCGGCGGCGTCACGCGAAGCCACCGTGGCTGGTCAGCAGTACGAGCTGGCGGCCCAGGGCCCCTGGCTGAGCGAGTCCGACAAGCAGGCCACCTTGCAAACCGTTGCCGGCGTGCACTTCGAAGCCAAGAACTACACCCAGGCCGCAGCCTGGTTCGAACGCTATGCCGCCACCGGCGGCAAAGACCCGGACTCGGCCCTGCTGCGGGCTCAGAGCCAGTACCTGAGTAACGACTTCGCTGGTGCGGCTCGCACCCTTGCCACGGAAGTAGCGCGTCAGCCCGCGGGCAGCAAGCCTGCGGAAAGCACGCTCAAGATGCTGGCTGATGCCCACGTCAAGACCAATGACTTGGCAGGCTTCGCGGCCACACTGGAGTTGCTGGTGCAGCACTACCCGCGCAAGGAATACTGGCGCACCCTGCTCGGCCGGGTATGGGCCAATCCCAACCTGTCGGCGCGCCTGCATCTGGATCTGCTGCGGCTGCAGCAGGCCACTGGCGCCCTGACCGAAGCGAGCAACTTCACCGACATGGCCGGTCTTGCGCTGGAAGTGGGCTTTCCGACCGAAGCCTCGCGCGTCATGGAGCAAGGCTTTGCCGCCGGCGTGCTCGGCACCGGCAGCAATGCCGCCAGCCAGCAGCAACTGCGCGACAAGCTGAAGCAGCAAGCCCAGGTCGACGGCCGCACCCTGGACGCTGACGCCGCCAGCGCCCGCAGCGCGGCTGATGGCACAGCCCTGTTCGGCGTCGGTTTCAACATGCTGCAACTCGGTCAGGCGGAGCGTGGTGTGACGCTGATGGAACAGGGCATGGCCAAGGGCATTGCCCGCAACCCGGACCTGGCACAACTGCGCATGGTGGCTTCCTACGCCCTGGCTGGGCAACGTGAAAAGGGCAAGCAGCTGTTGGTCACCATGGCTGGCAAGTCCGACGCCGTCGGCTACGCCGAACTGGTGCGCTATTGGATGCTCTACATGAACCAGTCCTGAGCGCCAGGGCAGCGTTGGCGACCAGAATCTGCGAATGAAGATCGGTGAACTTGCGCGGCTTGCGCGCTGCACGGTGCCGACGGTGCGCTACTACGAGCAGCAGGGCCTGCTGGCGGAACCGAAGCGCACTGGCGGCAACTTCCGCGATTACGGGCCGGAGCATCTGGAGCGCCTGCAACTGATCCGCAACTGTCGCGCGCTGGACATGAGCCATGCCGAGATCCACACCTTGATCAACCTGGCCCACCAAAACGCAGACGACTGCGGCGCGATCAATGCCGTGTTCGACCAGCATATCGCCCATGTGCAGGAACAGATGCTGGACTTGACT
>JANMKM010000414.1:0-2806 GCA_031372035.1 Rhodoferax sp.
TGCCAGACGCCGCCGCCGTGACCGCGGCCATTGCTCGCATCCTCGACAAACCAGGGTTCGTCCTCAAGCACCTCAAGTACGTCACCACGAACGCCGTTTCCTTCGCACCGGCGGCCAGCGACCAGCCCAGCTACCCAGTGCTGCTCTTCCTGGAGGGCGCCACTGGCTTTCGCCAGATGAATACCTTCCAGGTCGAGCATCTGGTCTCGCACGGCTACATCGTCGTCGCCTTGGACCAGCCGGGTGCCGCCGCGGTCGTCGTGTTTCCGGATGGCCATCAGGCCGCCGGGCTGGCTCTGACGCAGTTCAAAGCCACCGTGGGCCCGAGTTACCTGCCGGGCAGGCCAGACTTGCCGCACAACGGCCTGCCGCTTCCGAATGGAAGGGTACTGAAGGATGACAGCATCGTCCCGTATCTTGCGATGGATGTCGCCTTCACGCTGGACCAGCTTGCCTCCCTGAACCGGGCCGACCCGAACGGCATCCTGAACGGGAAGCTGGATCTGCAGCGTGTGGGTGCCTTCGGCGTCTCGCTCGGCGGCATCGTCGTGGGCGAAGCCTGCCGACTTGATCCGCGCCTGCGCGCCTGTCTGGTGATGGACGCCCCGATGTCCACCGAGGTGGTCGAGACGGGCCTGCGGCAGCCCAGCATGTGGATCACACGCGACGCCGCCAGCATGCGGCTCGAGCGGCAGCGAGCCGGCGGTTGGCCGGAGGCGGAGATCGAAGTTCATCAGACCAGCATGCGCGCGGTGTATGAGGGCCTCTCGGGAGATGGGTACTTCGTTCGCGTGCCCGGGATGTTCCACAGCAACTTCACCGACATTCCGAACTGGACACTGCTGGCGCCGCAGTTGGGTCTTGCCGGGCCGATCGACGTACAGCGGGCGCACGACATCGTGAACGCCTGCTCGTTGGCGTTCTTTGACCGACACCTGATGGGCCACCCGGCCAAGCTGTTTGACGGGCCAGCAAGACAATACCCCGAAGCGACGTTTGAATCGCGCCGGCCCTGACGCGACGCACCAAGTGTTCGAGCTGAGGCGCCAACGGGCAGCTTTGCGCCGATGCCCTGCGGGCAGCGATGAACTCCTCAATGCCAGCCCATTGTCTCTGACTAACTGGCCTGGCGCTGCTGGCTCAGCGCAGGTCCTGCAGGATCTTGCTGGCCAGCAGGCCCAGTATCTCGTCGATGGCCGCCTGCACCGGCGCGCCGCCGTCCATGGCCCACTGCTCAGTGGTCCGCTGCGACGGGCTTTGCACCTGGTAGGGGCGCTGGATCGGCGCTCGGGTCTGCGGAGCATCGACCAGCTCCATCACCACCGACAGCTCCAGCGCATACGGTTTGGCGCTGCCATAGCCCTGTGTGGCCAGTTCGATGACATGGATGCTGAGAACCCAGCCCGCCTTCACCGCTGCAGCCCCGTCGGCGTCGGCCACCACCGGCAGCTCCACACCCCAGGACGTTCTGGCAGCACGACCCATATGCCTCACTACGGCAACGGGCATGCCCGCTGCCGCCATGCGGGTCTGGAGCAAATCACGCTTGGCTATTACTTCGTCGCTGGTTTCAGCCAGCACCGTGCCCACGGCAGCGCCGGTGCCGGCACCGATGGCGCCACTGATCGGCAGCAGCGAGGCGATGCAAGCCCCTGCGAAGGGTCCGGCGGCGGCGCACAGAAGAGCGCCGACGCCCAGGCCGGTCTTGCCACCGCGCACCGCCCCACGAACACCGCCGCTGGCTTTGCTCTCGGGGCCATCCAGCACAAGTTCCGGCTCCGTGGCGGTGGGCACCAGGACCAGCTGCCCGGCATCAAAGTCTGTGGGCAGCCGCAGCGGCTTGCTGGCGCAGCCAATGCAAAGTGCAGCAAGCACCGCCAGCACCAGGGCATAGGGCTTGTCCATGGCACCTCCAACTCAGAATTTGGTGTAGCCGCCGTCGATGAGGAACTGCTCGCCCGTGGTGTAGGCCGAGGCATCGCTCGCCAAGTAGACCGCAATGCCAGCAAAGTCGTCAATGCTGCCCCAGCGCCGCGCCGGTATGCGCGGCAGCACCACGCCGGCAAAGCGCTCGCTGTGCAGCGACTTCTCCGTCATCTCGGTGTCGATCCAGCCCGGCAGGATGGAGTTGACACGGATCTTCTCGCGCGCCAGCTCCACCGCCAGCGCCCGCACGTACGACGTGACCGCGCCCTTGGACGCGCCATAGTGGCTGTTGCGCGCCGCGCCCGACACCGCCGCCGTGCTGGCCGTAGCCACCAGCGCACCGCCCTGCCCGTGCGCAGCCATGTGCCGGGCGGCTGCTCTGAAGGTCAGGAACACGCCCTCCACGTTGACGCGTTGCACCCGCCGGAATTCGTCCAGCCCCATGTCCACCAGTTTCGTGCCTTTGCCTGATACCCCGGCATTGGCGAAGCAGGCATCCACCCGACCCAGGAGGGCCACGCTCTCGGCAAAACAGATGTCCACCTGCGCCTCATCCGCCACATTGCAGACCAAGGCATGCACCCGCGCCGCGTCGCCGCAGTCCGCCGCCAATGCAGAGCACGCCTTGGCCGTCTTGTCCGGGTTCGACCCCCAGATCACCACGCTGGCACCTGCCGCCAGCAACCCGCGCGCCATGCCATAGCCAATGCCACCATTGCCGCCGGTGACGACGACTCCGCGACCGGCCAGGTTGAAGGGGGTGTACATGTTGGGCTCCTCTTGCTCATGTGTTCGGTTGCAGCGACGCTGTCTCCGGCAAATCATAGCTATGGGTTCAAAGGGGGCGCGGCGTTGGCTGGCCGAGCCATGGGCAGGCAAC
>JANMKM010000445.1:0-9501 GCA_031372035.1 Rhodoferax sp.
CCCAGTGGCACGGCCACGGCGCGGCGCCCACCGGATCAGAGCGACCCTAGCGCTGGCCTTCGGTCAGGGTGTCGAGCTGCCATTTGCCACTCTTGTCCCAGAGCCAGGTGTCGGTGTAAGTGACCCGGCCCATGCGCAGCGGTGCCGGGAACGGTGCGGCCTGGCGCACTGTGTTCTCGATCTCCTTCACCACCTCGGGCGCGTGATTCGGAGCGCGCAGCCAGCTGATGGCAATGATCTTGCCGGCGCGGTCTACTTCTACCTCCAGCACGCCCACGGCGTAGAGCAGCGGTGGCATCTTGCCCCGATAGAGCCGGTGCTCGTTCTTGGAGTACAGGTGACCTGCGGCGTCTTTGCGATAGTCCAGCGGCGTGGTGGCGCCGGACACCTTGTCAAACACTTCTTCGGGTGGTGGCGCCACCACCGGCGGCGGGACGGCGCGGGCCACCACGGGTGGCGGTGGGGCCTCGATCACTACCGGCACCGGCTTGGGCGGGGGCGGCGGGGGCGGCGGTTGTGGCGGGCTGGCGCAACCGGCGACGGTGGCCAGCACAATGGCGCTGGTGATGCTGGCAAGCCGCTGACCGCCGATCAGGCCGGGCGTGGGTGTCATGGGTGAGTCTCCAATATGGTGTGGCCACGGCAATCATGATAGGTTCACTCCCGGGTCGGCGCAATCCGATTGTGCCCGCGGTCCGGGGCTATCCATGCTGGCGACGCAGGCGAAGTGCTACCGGAAATGTCAGAGGTAACAGATGCAGTTGCAGGAACAGGAGTTGTTGCGTCGCCTGGCGCAGCAAGGGTGTGAACTGGTCAGCGTGGACGCGACCCGCGGTTCGGTGCCGCGCGAGCGCGGTGCCTGGATGGCGGTGTTTGCAGATGTGGTGCTGGGCACGGTTGGTGGCGGCCGCCTGGAATTTGACGCCATGCAGCACGCGCGGCAACGTCTTGGCAGGACGGCGTCGGAGCAGCGGCTGCGCTACGCACTGGGCCCGAGCCTGGGTCAGTGTTGTGGTGGCGAGGTCTGGCTGCGCTACCAGAGCCTCGGTGCCGCAGACCTGGAGACACTGCGCCAGCGCCTGGTGCAGCAGCGCGCGCCGGTGGCGCTGTTTGGTGGCGGCCATGTCGGCCGGGCGCTGGTGGAGGTTCTGTCACGGCTGCCGCTGGCGCTCACCTGGATCGACAGCCGCGACGAGATCTTCCCGCAGATGGTGCCACCCGAGGTGCAGTGCGAGCATTCGGAGCCGGTGCACGCTGCCGTGCCTGGCCTGGCCGCGGGCTCGGCTGTGCTGATCATGAGTTTCAGCCATGCCGAGGACCTGGATGTGCTGGGCAGTTGCCTGCTGCGCCAGCGTATCCATGCCGATCTGCCCTACATCGGCTTGATCGGCAGCAAGACCAAGTGGGCGAGCTTCAGCCACCGGCTGCTGGAACGTGGTTTCAGTGCGCAGGAGCTGGCACACGTGACCTGCCCGATCGGCGTGCCCGGCATCCAGGGCAAGGAACCGGAAGTGATTGCCGTTGCGGTTGCGGCCCAGATCTTGCAAGAACTGCGGCGCCCGCAGACCTGAGGCTTGCGTCGTCCAGCGCCCGGCTGGAGCCACCCGGCAGAGGTGCATACACTTGGCAGCACACTGCGGACGGGCTGCCGCTGTGGGGCACTCCTGCAACATCAAGGTGGATACCTATGGACAGCTACATTCTGGATTGGGCCAACCTGCTGTTGCGCTGGGTCCACGTGATCACGGCCATAGCCTGGGTTGGTTCCTCGTTCTATTTCGTCTTTCTGGACAGCAGCCTCACGCCGCCGGTGGATGAGGACCTGAAGCAGCAGGGCGTCAGCGGTGAGCTCTGGGCGGTGCATGGCGGTGGCTTCTACCACCCGGTGAAGTTCAACGTCTCGCCACCACAGCTGCCAGCCCACTTGCACTGGTTCTACTGGGAAAGCTACAGCACCTGGCTCTCGGGCTTCGCCCTGTTCAGCGTCTCCTACATCTGGAACGCCGGCACCTACCTGGTGGACAAGTCGCTGATGGACTGGTCGCCGGGTGCGGCCATCGGCGTGGCCTTCTCGTTCCTGATCGTGTTCTGGATGCTGTATGACGCCGTTTGCCAGCTCTTTGGCCAGCGCAAGCATGGCGACGCGATTGTCGGCGCACTGGTGGCACTGCTGGTGTGCCTGGCGGCCTGGCTCGCCTGCCACTGGTTTGCCGGGCGCGCGGCCTTCCTGCTGGTGGGCGCCATGATCGCCACCGCGATGAGTGCCAACGTGTTCTTCTGGATCATTCCGGGGCAGAAGAAGGTCATCGCCTCCATCAAGGCCGGTGCGCCCGTGGACCCGGTGCACGGCATGCGTGGCAAGCAGCGCAGCGTACACAACACCTACTTCACCCTGCCGGTGCTGTTTGCGATGCTCAGTGGCCACTACAGCTTCACCTATGGCCATGCACAGAACTGGCTGGTGCTGGTGCTGATGATGTTTGCCGGCGCCGCGATCCGCCAGTTCTTTGTGCTGCGCCATGGCTACAAGCTCGGACGCAACCGCCATCCACTGCCGTACGCGCTGGTCGGCGTGGCCGTGATCGCCGCCGTGGTGGCCTGGTTGGCTCCCGCGCCGGCCCCCGCGAGAGTCTCTGTTGCTACAAGTTCAGGAGTACCCCATGTCGTATCCACGGGAGTTGCGGGCCAGAGCGACTATGAAAATGTGGTCCAAATCGTGGCGCAGCGCTGCGCCATGTGCCATGGCGCGCAGATGCAGATGAAGAACGTGCGGCTGGATGCACCGGCACTGCTCAGGCAGCATGCCCAGCAGGTCTACCAGCAGGTGGTGGTGACGAAGTTGATGCCCATGAACAACGCCACCGGCATCAGCGAGCTGGAGCGCGCGGCGGTCGCGCGCTGGTTCCTGGCCGGGGCCTCCGTGCCGGCGCCTTGAGTGCGGCGGCTGTTTCGGCCACTTCCGCGGGGCGACGCGGCCGCTGCCTGGCCGATACCGCCTTGAGTACCGTGGACAGCGGTGGTGCCCGCTCGAAAGCTGGCGCTGCTGCCGCCAGGGCCTGCGCCAGCAATGCCTGGACGGCCGGCAACGCGAGTGTTGCTGCCGACTGCAGGCGCACGTGGCGCACCCGGCTGCCCGAGCCCTGGAGCAGGCCCTGCGGGTCATCCAGACCCACCCCTTGCAGGAAGAACAGGTTGACCCAGCGCGGATAGGCCGCGATCGACAACAAGGCTTCGCCGGCGCGTGCGCTCGGGCCGTAGCCGAACACCAGGGCGTTGTAGTTGTCGTAGACTAGCTCAAAGCCGCATGGCACCAGCGCGCGCAGATGTGCGCGGGCCTGCAAGAATTGTTGTCCCATGTCCGGCGTGAAACGCGCGATGAAGCTGGAAATCTGCGTATCTATGTCCATGGCTTATCGCAACCGGGCGCGCTTCCGCAGCAGCCCGGCGGCATAGAGCGCGTAATAGCCGGCCATGGTGCCCAGAATCACCAGCGTCAGCGGGCTTCTCCCGAAGCCCTGCATGGCTTGTACATGATCCAGTTGCAACTCCATGGCCTGGTAGACCCGGTAGCCGATTCGGCAGACCAGGACCGTTGACAGCGCAATGCCGATGTGCGCGTTCGGCGTGTAAAACAAGCCATCCGGGGTAGCTTCAAACCGCGTCAGGCGCAGGCCAAAAATGGCCAACGCGATGCCAACGACTACTCCGAGCAACAGTCCGCCCATGCTCCAGATGTCCGACCTGGCACCCATGGCCAGCAGCAGCAGCAAGACAGGAAACAGGATGCAGGCGCCCCAATGGCGCCATGCCACGGATTTCTGGCGACCGATGAGCCGGCCAATGCGACGATACATGCGCCAGATGATCAGCGGCACGAGCGCTGCGACGACCAGGGAACTTGTTGGCATAAGTGATTTTGCCAGTGATGGCGGCCGCCGCACGGCAGACGCTGCTACGGGCCGCGGCACAATCCGCTCAGGAGACAAGCCGATGAATGCAACCCCCGTTCCCAACGCCGTAGAGCAGCCGCGCGCCTTCCTGCAATACCTGTTCGAGGTGGCGGTGCGCCGCGCCATGCCGCTGCACACCATGGCCACTTTTCTGCCAGCGCCGCCGCGCGGCCGCACGCTGGTGCTGGGTGCCGGCAAGGCCGGTGGCGCCATGGCCCAGGCGCTGGAGGCACTCTGGCCGGCAGGCGCGCCACTATCAGGCCTGGTGGTGACCCGCTATGGCCATATTCCGCCGCGCCCGGCGGGTCTGGCGCAGCGCATCGAGGTGGTGGAGGCGGCACACCCGGTGCCGGATGCCGCCGGACTGGCCGCGGCCGAGCGCATGCTGGCGCTGGCAGCGGGGTTGAGCCCGGACGACCTGGTGCTGTGCCTGATCTCTGGCGGCGGTTCGGCGCTGTTGACGCTGCCGGCCGAGGGACTGACGCTGGCGGACAAGCAGGGAATCAACCAGGCGCTGCTGGCCAGTGGCGCCAATATCGTGGAGATGAACTGCGTGCGCAAGCACCTCTCGCGCATCAAGGGCGGCCGCCTGGCGGCGGCCTGTGCCCCGGCGCAGGTGCTGACCCTGGCGATCAGCGATGTGCCGGGCGACGACCCGTCGGTCATTGCCAGCGGCCCGACGGTGGCCGACGCCAGCAGTTGCGCCGATGCCCTGGCGATCCTGCAGCGTTACCGGATTGCGCTGCCGGCTGGCGTGGAGCAGGCCTTGCGCAGCGGCGCGCTGGAGACACCCAAGCCCGGTGCCACCGCCCTTGCCGGTCAGGCACTGCATCTGATCGCCACGCCGTTGCAGGCACTGCAGGCGGCGGCCGAAGCAGCCCGGGCGGCCGGCATTGCCGCCCACATCCTGAGCGACGAAATCGAGGGCGAGTCGCGCGAAGTGGGCAAGGTGCATGCGGCACTGGCGCGCGCTGTTGCCGCGCGTGGTCAGCCGTTCGAACTACCCTGCGTGCTGCTGTCGGGTGGCGAGACCACCGTGACTTTGCGGCCGCGGGCCGCGGGTGCGGCACGGGGCCGCGGTGGCCGTGCTGGTGAATTCTGTCTGGGTCTGGCGCTGGCGCTGCAAGGCCAGGCCGGGGTCCATGCCCTGGCGGCCGACACCGACGGCATCGACGGCGTGGAAGACAATGCCGGCGCCTGGGTGGCACCGGACACACTGGAGCGCGCCCGCGCACTGGGCCTGTCGATCGAAGACCACCTGGACCGCAACGACGCCTATGGCTACTTCGCAGCGATCAATGCGCTGGTCCGCACCGGGCCCACCCACACGAATGTCAACGACTTCCGCGCGCTATTGATTCAGTAGTGTTTCGTGCTTTCTGGATGCGACCTGCAGCTGTCCTGAGGCATCGAGCAGGAAGGCGCTGGCAGCGACCGGACGGCTGAACAGGTACCCCTGGAACATCGAACAGCCGCAGTCCTGCAGGAAATCGCGCTGCGCCTCGGTCTCCACGCCTTCAGCGATCACGGCCAGACCCAGGCTGTGGCCCAGGGTGACGATGGCGCGCACGATCGCCAGGTCGTTGGTGGTGACGAAAATGTCGCGGACAAAAGACTGGTCGATCTTGAGCTGCTCCAGCGGCAGCCGGCGCAGGTAGGACAGGGACGAGTAACCGGTGCCGAAGTCATCCAGCGAAAAACGCACGCCCAGCGGGATCAACTGGTGCATCTTGGCAATGATGGTGTCCAGCTCCTTGAGCAGCAGACTCTCGGTGAGCTCGAGCTTGAGCCGACCCGGGTCGGCGCCGGTGCGCTGCAGTACGGCCAACACCTGCGCCACGAAGCCGGCGTCGTGAAACTGGCGGGCACTGATGTTCACAGCCAGCGTCAGGTGGGCGGTGTGTGGCGATTGCGCCCACTGCCACAGCTGCATGCAGGCGCTCTCCAGCACCCATTGACCCAGTGGCAGAATCAGGCCGGTTTCCTCGGCCAGCGGAATGAACTCGGCCGGTGAGACCATGCCGCGCTGCGGATGCTGCCAGCGTACCAGTGCCTCGGCACCGTGCACCCGACCGCTGGCGTCCACCTGCGGCTGATAGTGCAGCACAAACTGCTGTTGCGCCAGCGCCAGCCGCAGGTCCGCCTCCAGCGCCGCGTGGGCGCTGACCGCGTCCTGCATCGCCGGATCGAAGAAGCGGATGGCGTTGCGGCCGGCACCCTTGGCCTGGTACATCGCGAGGTCGGCCTGCTTGAGCAGGTCATCGACGGTCAGGCTCTGGCCCTGGAACAGGCAGACGCCGATGCTGGGCGTGCTGTGGTGTTCCTTGCCGTCCAGGCGGTAGGTGGCGTTGAGTGCTTCCAGCACCTTTTCCGCCAGGGCCTTGGCCTTCTCGGCAGCTTCCAGGGTCTGCAGGCCCAGGCCTTCGAGCAGCACCACGAACTCGTCGCCACCCAGCCGGGCCACGGTATCGCTGTCGCGCAGGCAGCGGGACAGGCGTTGCCCCACCTGTGCCAGCAACAGGTCACCGATGTCGTGGCCTCGGGTGTCGTTGAGCTTCTTGAAGTTGTCCAGGTCAATGAACAGCAGTGCGCCCCTGCTGTCGCTGCGCTCGCTGCTGGCCAATGCATGGCGCAACCGGTCGAGCAGCAGGCGGCGGTTCGGCAGATTTGTCAGCGGGTCGTAGAACGCCAGGTTGCGTATTTCGTCCTCGGCCAGCTTGCGTTCGGTGATGTCAACCAGTGCGAATACATAGTGGCTGGCCAGGCCTTCGTCCGAACGCACCGCCGTGACCGACAGCCACAGGGGGAAGGTCTCGCCACTCTTGCGCCGGGTCCAGATCTCGCCCTGCCAGGAACCGCTGTTGCGCGCCGCCTCGGCGATGCTGACAAAAAAGTCCGCATCGTGATGGACCGAGCGGAACATGCCGGGCAGCAGACCCACCACCTCGGCCGCGGCATAGCCGGTGATGGCGGTGAAGGCGCTGTTGACCCGCAGGATGGTCTGCTGCGTGTCGGTGATGAACATGCCCTGCTGGGACTCGAAGGCGGCTGCGGCAATGCGCAGTTCCTGTTCCTGCGCGGTCGCTGTGCGGCGCGCCGCCTCGACCGCGGCATAGGCCGAGGCGTTGTCCAGGGCGATGGCGCCATAGGCGCACAGAGTGCGGAAAATCGAGCACTCGCGTTCGCTGTAGGCACGGGGCCGCTGCGACTGAATGGTCATCACGCCCAGCAGTCGCTTGCCGACTTCCAGTGGCGCGAACAGCATGCTCGTCGTGGGCAGCGTGCCCGGTACCGTGGTGGTCTCGACCTCGCCCGAGGTCTTGTCGATCACGATTTCACGCCGCTCCCGGGCGCAGCGGGCGACGAACGAGTTGGGGTGGTCCAGATCGCGCCGGATCACCGGGAGCGGCTGCCCGTGCTCTATGCCAAAGGCGGTGGTCAGTGTCTGCTCGCTGCCCTGCAGCAGGTAGACCGCAAACGAGTCCGAGTTCAGCAGCCGGTTGACGTGCCGGTGCAAGGCCTCGAACACGGCATCGGCAGCCAGGCTGCCGGTGATTTCGCGGCCAATCAGGCCCAGCGTTTCCAGCGTGGCGTTGGTTTCCTGCAGGGTGTTGGCCAGTTTGCGGTGCTGCTCGCCTTCGGCCTGCGCCCGATCGATCTCGTGCCGGATCTGCATCGCCAGTGCGCGCTTTTGCGCCTCCTCGCCCCGGCTCTGGTTGCGCGCGGCGGTGGCCGCCAGCGAGGTCTCGTAGGCCGCACGGTAGTCGGCGCAGGCGGCGTAGGCGCTGGCCACCTGGTTCAGCAATTCGGCCGGCACAGCGTAGCCGCTGATGGTGCGGGCAATGACCAGGGCCTGTTGCAGGAAGTGCAGCGAAGCCGAGGGTGCCGACATGCCTGCAGGCGGTGCCAGCGGATGGTCGCGGTGCAGTTCGGCAAACACCTGCAGGGCCCGTATCTGCTCGTCCGAGTTGCCGTGGGCGTGGGCCAGCGCCAGCGCCTGCTCCGCCTTGATGCTGGCCTGGGCCGGCAACGCCAGGCGCGACAGGGCCGTGGCCTGGCCGCGGCGTGCCTTCATCAGCAGGTCGGGCTCGCTGCGGGCGCTCAGACCATGCTCCAGTTGCAGGAACCACTCCAGCGCCTCGTCGGCCGCACTTACGTCGAGTGCCAGCTGTCCCAGGCTGCCCAGGATCTGCTCGTGGTTGCGCGAGCCGGCCAGCGCCTGCATGACCTGCAGCGCCTCGCGCTGGAAGGCCCGGGCCTCGTCGGTACGGCCCAGCAACCGCAACACATCACCGGTCTGCTTCAGACAGACGCCGATGCTGCCGGGCCAACCGGTCTCGCGCGCCATGGCCAGAGCCCGCTCGCTCCATTCCAGCGCTACATCCAGGTCGCCCAGCGTGGCCAGGCCTTCCGCGGCGTTGACGGCGCAGACCAGGGCCTGGCGCAGCTGACCGCTGGCACGGGCGCTGTGGTAGCCCTGCAGGTCGTATTTGATGGCGGCGCCGGGGTCGTCGGTCAGCCCCGCGACATTCGCCAGGGCCACCACTACCCAGGTGCTGGCGGTGGGGTGCAGGCTGCTGGTCTGCGGAAAGGATTGCTCCAGTCCGGCTGCGGCGCGGGCCGTGTCGGTGAAGGCCACATGGGCCAGTTCGCGCGCCCGAATGGCCTCAATCCGGATGGTGTCGCCACAGGCCTGGTACTCGGTCAGGCCCTGGCGCAGGCAGTCGTCCACCTGGCTGCGGTTGCCGCGGTCCTGCCAGATCGCCACCTGCAGCCAGCGCGCATCGCCCACGCCCAGGTGGTCGCCCAACTGGGCAAACAAGGCAGCAGCGGCATCGCTGAGTTGCTGGGCGCCGTCGAGATCCGCAAACAGCCAGCGCACCTCGGCCCGCACAAGCAGCATGCGTGCCATGGCCAGTGCCCGTGCCGGAGCGTCCGGCGCCAGCGCTGTCAGCAGCGCATCGGCTTCCTCGGCCAGGGCCAGGGCGCGGGCGCAATCGCGCTGGCGTACGTGCCAGGCCACAGACTGCAGCGGGGCCAGGCGCGACTGACCCTCGCACTGGGCCAGTTCGGCCTCCAATGCGGCAAGGTCTTGGTCCAGTACAAACAGCTCCATGCGCGGACCCGGGGTTCAGTGGCAATGCAGATGCTGCATTGCATGTGTTGCAGGCCATTATCAGGGCGCTGCCAGGGAACCCGGGGTGCTATTCTATTTCTAGCGCTCCGTGCTTATTCCGCAAGCCTTCGCGCTCCACAGTCGTGTCCAAACCACAGGCTGCAGTGTTAACCACAGAGCGCGCGAATGGCTGGTGGTATGGCCACGGCCCGAATGCCCTGTGGATTGTCACTGCGCCGTGCTGCAAAAATGCGCACCTCTTCGCACTCCAGGATCAGATCAGAGCCGCGAAAAACGCGGTGTCGCTGGACAAAACTCTTGGAGCGCCATTCGGCCACCGAACTGTGTATCTGTAGGACGTCGCCATAGCTGGCGGTAGCGACAAAGCGGGCATGGGTATCCACCAGCGGCGTCCCGATGACGCCCAGCGTTTTC
>JANMKM010000467.1:0-2673 GCA_031372035.1 Rhodoferax sp.
CTTGTCACCAACCTCGAAGCGCGCCCGTCGCCGGCGGGTGAGGTGAGCGTCGTGCTCGGCCCCGGCTGGCCAGGCGTGTTGCTCCACGAAGCGATCGGCCATGGCCTGGAAGGCGACTTCAATCGCAAGGAGTCGAGCGCATTTTCCGGCCGTATCGGCGAACGTGTGGCTGCCAAGGGTGTCACCGTGCTCGACGACGGTACCCTTCCCGACCGGCGCGGCTCGCTCAACGTCGACGATGAGGGGCACGTCACGCAGCGCAACGTGCTGATCGAGGACGGAATTCTGAAGGGCTACATCCAGGACGCGATGAATGCGCGCCTGATGGGCGTCGCGCCCACCGGCAACGGGCGGCGCGAAAGCTACGCCCATGTGCCGATGCCGCGCATGACCAACACCTACATGCTCGGTGGCAGCCACGACAAGGACGAGATCGTGGCCAGCATCAAGAAGGGCCTGTATGCAACCAATTTCGGTGGTGGCCAGGTGGATATCACGTCGGGCAAGTTCGTGTTTGCGGCCAGCGAAGCCTTCTGGGTCGAGAACGGCAAGATCCTGTACCCGGTCAAGGGCGCCACGATCGTCGGCAACGGCCCGGATGCGCTGACCCGCGTCAGCATGATCGGCAACGACATGAAACTAGACACCGGCGTCGGCGTGTGCGGCAAGGAAGGCCAGAGCGTGCCGGTGGGTGTAGGCCAGCCGACACTGCGCATTGACGGCCTGACGGTGGGCGGTACCGCCTGATGCAGCGCACCGCTGCCACTGTCGCACGCTCACTGCCTGCAAGCCCAGAAACCAACGTGCTGCCGGAGCAGCGCAGCCTGAGCGACCGCCGGCGCGCGGCGTCGCCCGTTGATCGTACCGGGCGCACTGACGACGAGCGCATCCGGGACATCACGGTGCTGCCGCCACCCGAGCATCTGATCCGCTTCTTCCCGATCAGTGGCACCTCCGCCGAGACCTTGATCGGTCAGGCCCGGCGCAGCATCCAGGCCATCATGCGCGGCACCGATGACCGCTTGCTGGTGGTGATCGGGCCCTGCTCGATCCATGACCCGGCCGCCGCCGTGGAGTACGCGCGCAAGCTGGTGCAGCAGCGCAGCCGCTTTGCCGACACGCTGGAGATCGTGATGCGGGTCTACTTCGAGAAGCCGCGCACCACGGTTGGCTGGAAGGGCCTGATCAACGACCCCTACCTGGACGAGAGTTTCCGCATTGACGAAGGCCTGCGAATCGCGCGCCAGCTGCTGATCGAGATCAACCGTCTGGGTCTGCCTGCCGGCAGCGAGTTCCTGGATGTGATCTCACCCCAGTACATTGGCGACCTGATTTCCTGGGGCGCCATTGGCGCTCGCACCACCGAGAGCCAGGTACACCGGGAACTGGCCTCCGGGCTCTCGGCACCGATCGGATTCAAGAACGGTACCGATGGCAACATCCGTATCGCCCGGGACGCGATCCAGGCCGCCGCCGGTGCTCACCACTTCCTGTCGGTACACAAGAACGGCCAGGTGGCCGTGGTGCAAACCCAGGGCAACCCGGACTGCCATGTCATCCTGCGCGGCGGCAAGACCCCCAACTACGATGGCGCCAGTGTTGCTGCTGCGTGCAAGGAACTGTCGGTCGCCGGCCTGAATCCGGTGCTGATGGTGGACTGCAGCCATGCCAACAGCAGCAAGCAGCACGAAAAGCAGCTGGAGGTGGCGCGCAATGTGGCCCAGCAGGTCGCGGGCGGCTCGCACAGCGTGTTTGGACTGATGGTGGAGAGTCATCTGCAGGCAGGAGCCCAGAAGTTCAGTGCGGGGCGTGATGACCCGGCGACTCTGGAATACGGCAAGAGCATCACCGATGCCTGTCTGGGCTGGGACGACTCGGTGGAGCTGTTGCAGTCCCTGTCGCAGGCGGTGCTTCAGCGGCGTCAGCGACGCGCCTGAAGTCCGGCCAGCAGCTTGTCGTGGACGCCGCCGAAGCCGCCGTTGCTCATGCACAGTACGTGGTCGCCGGCGCGGGCGGCGGCGCAGACCTGTTGCACCAGTTCCTCGATACTGGCGGCGACCTGTGCCTGTGTGCCCATGGATTGCAGCGCGGCGGCGGCGTCCCAGTCGAGCGTGCCGCCGTGGCAGAACGCCAAATCCGCCTGCTCCAGGCTCCACGGTAGCTGCGCCTTCATGGCGCCGAGCTTCATCGTGTTGCTGCGGGGCTCAAACACTGCCAGGATCCGTGCCTGCGAACCGACACGCTGGCGCAAGCCATCAACGGTGGTCCGGATGGCGGTGGGGTGATGGGCAAAGTCGTCATAGACCACGATCTCCCCTGCCGGCCGTTGCACCCGGCCGCGCACCTCCATGCGCCGACGCACGCTCTGAAAGCTGCCCAGGGCTTGCGCTGACTGCCCGGGCGCAACGCCCAGGTGTTCGGCCGCGATGATCGCGGCCAGGGCATTGAGCTGGTTGTGGGCGCCGCTGAGCTGCCAGTTCACTTCGCCCGCTGGCTGGCCCTGGTGCAGCACCGTGAAGTGCTGCTGGTCACCCTGCAGCGAGTAGTCGCTGTTGGCAGCGCCGAAACAGCGCACCTCGCTCCAGCAGCCGGCATGCAGCACCCGTGCCAGGCTCTCCTCCAGACCGTTGACCACGATCCGGCCCTGGGCCGGCACGGTGCGCAACAGGTGTG
>JANMKM010000486.1:0-9612 GCA_031372035.1 Rhodoferax sp.
GGGGGCGCAGACTGTTCTGGTCCATCAGCTCCGCCAGCAATTCCTGATCGAGACTGCCCCAGTTGACGCCGATGCGTACCGCCTTGTCCCAACGCATGGCGGCTTCAATCATCTGTCCGAACTGGCGGTCGTGTTTGTCACCCTTGCCCACGTTGCCGGGGTTGATCCGGTATTTGGACAAACTCCGTGCGCAGTCCGGATAGTCCGTCAGCAACCTGTGCCCGTTGTAGTGAAAGTCGCCAATCAGCGGCACATCGACGCCCATGCGGTCCAATTGCTCCCGGATGTAGGGTACGGCCTGCGCCGATTCCGGTGTATCAACCGTGATGCGCACCAGCTCCGAGCCAGCCAGAGCCAACTCCTTGACCTGGATCGCGGTGGCAATGGCATCGGATGTATCCGTATTCGTCATCGACTGAATGCGAACCGGGGCAGCGCCACCCACGGTGACTACGCGATCACCCCAGACAATGCGACCCGCACGAGCCCGCCTCGGGCCGGGCCTTGATGATTCAACTGGCAGGCTGGAATTCACTACTTCACCTCAAAACGGGCAACGTTTTCTCTGGTCCACGGCAACAGATCGAAGGCCCTGCCGCGCACCTGGACATCGGTCACATCTGCGCGCCCAATAGCCACAGTGAAAGGTGCCAGGCCAGTGACGCTCGCACTTTCGCCGGAACGCATCACACGGCTGAGTTGAACGACACGTCCCGCATCCGTGATCGAGATCCACGAATCCCCGCGGGTACTGATGGTCAGGATGCCAGCCGCCGTCGCAGGCGGTGCCGCACCAGCGGCGCTCGCAGAGACGACCAACGAGGGCGGTGCCGACGAAACGGCGGCGGCCGGCAACTGCGCCGGGCTCGGCGCTGACGCCACCGGCACGGCCAAGCCGACACCGGCCACCTGTGATTCAGGCGGCGCTGGCAGCGGGAGTAGCCCGGCTTCGTTCGCTGGCACAGCCGCTTGCTGCGGGACAGGCAAAGCCGGCATGGAAACCGTCGGAGTTGCCGTTGGTGGCTCGGACTTCGCGCTGTCGCGGCTCGGGAACAACAGCAGCACCAGCGCGGCGACACACAACAACAGCGCTATCAATACCGCCGGGCGCGACAGTTGGTCGAAGATCGAAGCGCGCGCCATGTCTCCTGCGCTGGTGAAGGGCGTATTGATGCCGCGCTCATCGGCGTCCAGCGCAGGAGGTGCCGACTGAGGCAGCAACTGCAACACGGGAGCGACATCCATCTTCAGGGCGCGGCAGACGCTGGAAGCCAAGGCACGAACAAATACCGCGTCGGGCAGAAGGTCAAACCTGTCAGCCTCGAGGGCTTCCAACTTCTTTACGGGAATCTTCAGGGAAACAGCGAGCGCTGCAATATGCAAGCCAGCCGCCTCCCGCGCCGCACGCAGCTTGGACCCCGCCGTCACCGGCGCTGTGGCTGCCGCAGCCAGAACTTCGCCCAACTGCGGCTCGGCGACCTCACTCATCAAATGCCCCGCGCTCCAATGCAGCAGCTTCCCGGGATTGGGGAAAGCGCTTTTTCAGCTGGGCCGAGAGCTGTTGCATCGCCTCCCGGTTGTCCATGCGCCGCTCCACCTTGATTCCGAGCCACAACGATTCCGAGTTGGCCAACTCGCTGTTGTTCAGGCGTCGCACATAAAACTGAGCCCGAACGAATTCGCTGCGCTGGAACAACAGCAAGGCAAGGTTGTAACCGGCAACCGGGTTGCCCGCATCAAGCTCGTAGGAGCGCAGCAGGCTCGCCTCGCCTTCCGCCCGGAGTCCGGCCCGCACCTGACACAGTCCCTGCGCCATCCAGGTCTTTGCACGCTCACGGTATAGCGGGTTCGCCAATGCCTGCCCAAACAGCTGGCTTGACTCCGGATAGCGTGCCTGCTGGCACAGCAGCCAGCCATAGTTGTGCAGAATGCCGCCATCGTTCGGACCGAGCAGCAAGGCGCGCTTGAAGCTCTCTTCGGCCAGGCGCGGGTCATTCAGGCGCATGTAGATCAAACCGCGCAGGTTGTACGCTTCGGCAAATGCCGGGTCGGCGGTCAACGATTGTTTCAGTTCGTCCAGCGCAATGGTGGTCTGGCCCTGCTCAAAATAGCCCACCGCCAACTCCAACCGGATCCGGGCCCGTTTGCGGGCCTCGGGTTCGTCAGATTCGGTCACCATGTCGGTACGACCGCTGGCGCCGGCAGGCGTGCCCGAACCCGAGGCGCAACCAACCAGCCAGCCAACAAGAGCGAGGCATCCCCAGACGGCCCAAACACGACGCCACTGACGACTGGCCTGAGCTGCACGCATGGACTAGATCTCCTTGGAGGGTTGGGCCGAAGCCGTGGCAGGCTTGATCATGATCGAGCGGCGTTGGGCCATACGCACTCCCGCGCGGGTGCGGTCCCGAACGTCGCCAGCCAACTGGCCGCAAGCCGCATCAATATCATCGCCTCGGGTCTTGCGCACCGTGGTCACGATACCAGCAGCAGTCAGCACACCGGCAAACGCCAAGACCTGCTGTGAAGACGAGCGCACCAGACCTGAAGCCGGAAACGGATTGAAAGGGATCAGGTTGAACTTGCATCGCAAGCCAGAGGCAGCGTGGCTGCGAACCAGTTCAACCAGCTGTTGCGCATGCTCCAGTTGATCGTTTACACCGGCCAACATGCAGTATTCAAATGTGATGAAGTCGCGCGGCGCGTACTGCAGGTAGTGCACGCAGGCTTGCAGCAACTCGGCTATCGGGTATTTGCGGTTCAGTGGCACCAGGTCTTCGCGCAGGCTGTCCGTAGGTGCATGCAAGGAAACTGCCAGCGCCACCGGACAATCCAACGCCAGACGCCCCATCATGGGAACGACTCCGGAAGTCGACACTGTGACCCTGCGCCGGGACAGTCCGTAGGCATGGTCATCCAGCATCACGCGCAAGGCAGGCAACAGTTCGGCATAGTTCTGCAGGGGCTCGCCCATGCCCATCATCACAACATTGGTGATCACGCGCTCCTTGCGACCCAGATGATGACGCAGGAAGTGCTCCGCATGCCAGAGCTGGGCCACGATTTCGCCGCGCGTGAGATTTCGGCTGAACCCCTGATGGCCGGTCGAGCAGAAGCGGCAACCGACTGCGCAGCCAGCCTGCGAGGAGATGCACAGTGTGCCTCGGTCCGCTTCCGGAATGAATACGGCCTCTACCGCATTGCCATTGCCAACGTCAAACAACCACTTGATCGTGCCGTCGGCCGACACATGCTGCGCACTGACAGTCAGGCCCCTGATACACGCAACGGCAGGAAGCTTGTCCCTCAGGCTCCGGGCCAAATCCGTCATCGTGGCGAAGTCTGCCGCGCCCTTCTGATGGATCCAGCGAAACAACTGTACAGCCCGAAACCGCTTCTCGCCCATGTCTGCGCAAAGCGCAGCCAAGCCTTCCAGATCGTAGTCGAGCAGGTTGGCCGTCATCGCATTGCTTCGAGCGGTTGCAGGTCAGCGTGAGAATACGTTGATGGCCGGAAAGAAGAAGGCGATTTCGACAGCGGCGGTCTGGGCGCCATCCGAGCCATGCGCGGCGTTGGCGTCAATACTGTCCGCAAAGTCGGCGCGGATGGTGCCAGCCGCCGCCTTCTTGGGATCGGTGGCCCCCATCAGGTCGCGGTTCTTCAAGATCGCGTTCTCGCCCTCCAGAACCTGAATCATCACAGGACCGGAAATCATGAACCTGACCAGGTCCTTGAAAAACGGCCGCTCCTTGTGCACCGCGTAAAACGATTCCGCCTCAAGTTGCGACAGGTGAGCCATCCGGGCTGCAACCACTTTGAGACCGGCGGCCTCGAAGCGCGCATAAATTTGACCGATGACATTCTTCGCCACGGCGTCAGGTTTGATGATGGAAAGCGTGCGTTCGATAGTCATTGAAAGATCCTGAAGTGCGTAGTGATACACCTTGCTAGGGCGCAAAGCCCTTTATTTTAGCGTGGCGCCCAGGGGTGACGTACGGCGACGTCGATGATCACCTGCCCTGGAACGGGCCAAACCGGCTGATCAGCGGCCACGGCCGCCACGCCGTGGCTTGGCGGTTCCGCCAGCCGCACCCCCAGCTCCCGGCCCCCGGTTTGGACGCGCGGCTTGCTCCCGCCGCTGGCGCATGAAACTGTCCGCTCCTATATATCCAAACGCGGTCTTCATCGGATCGGGCTGCGCGTTGCCGCTCTGGCGTTCAACCGTTGGCGGTCGCTGTCTGCGCCCCGGACCAGATGGGAAACCCGTACCGGCATGTACCGGCATCGCGTTCGGGTCACCTATCCGGGGGTTGTCGCGCCCTGGGTCGTTGCGACCATTGCGGCGGCGCGTTCGCGACGGCGTCGCAGTTGGATCGATCCGCGGGCTGCTGTTGCGATTCGAGGCACCGTTGTCACCGGGTCGCCGGTTGCCAGTTGCGGGGGACGCGGAACGGACCAACGCCCGAATATCTGCCTCATCCAACTCCATCCAGGCACCGCGCTTGAGTCCGCGCGGTAGCGCCATCGCACCATATCGAATGCGGATCAAACGGCTGACGGCATGGCCAACGGCCTCCATCATCCGGCGCACTTCACGATTGCGGCCCTCCGAAATGGTCACCCGGTACCAGCAATTGGAGCCTTCGCCGCCGCCATCCTCAATGGAGCCGAACTGCGCGACGCCGTCCTCCAGCCTGATACCTTCAAGCAACTGCCCTTTTTCTTGCTGGCTCAAAGCCCCCAGCACCCGCACTGCATATTCCCGCTCCAGCCCGAAACGCGGATGCATCAGGTTGTTGGCCAGTTCACCCGAGGAGGTAAACAGCAGCAAGCCCTCAGTATTGAGGTCCAGCCTGCCCACCGATTGCCACTTGCCCTGGTACAGCTTGGGAAGCCGGCGAAACACGGTGGGCCGGTTCTGCGGATCGTCATGGGTCACAACCTCGCCAGCGGGCTTGTGATAGGCAATGACGCGCGGCGGCGGTGCGTCAATCCGGAAGCGAATCGGCTTGCCGTTGACCTTGACATGATCACCAAACTGGATGCGCTGGCCGATGTGGGCCGGTTCGTTGTTGACCGTGATCCGCCCCTCCATGATCAACTGCTCCATCTCGACACGGGAGCCCATCCCGGATTGCGCCAGAACCTTGTGCAGCTTCGGCGTCTCGGCCTGGGGCGCCAACACCCGCTTTGGCGCCATGACTTCAACACTCTCCTCATCGGCGTCAAACTTTCCGGTGATGATGTCGGCAAAGCGGCTGCCCATCACCGAATGCACCGTTACGGCCACGGTGTCGTCATTGGCATGGACATCTGTCGCGACAGGCACCGCCGTTGCCGCAGCAACCGTCTCGGCCTGCGGACCGGATGTCGCCTCGCGAGAGCCCTGGTTCTCAGGCTCATCCGCAGCCGGCCCGACAGTCGTGTGGTCATGCATGATCAAGTTCCATTCAGCAAAAAGGGCTCGACAAGGACAGGGTCCGCTCCGGTTTCCGACAGACTCTGCGGCGCACCATCTGACCCGCTCGATGGCACGACCACCGTATCCATTGCGGACCGGTTCAGGGCTTCCAATATCGGTGCCGGTTGTGATGGATCTTCCAGCATCGGCAGCTGATCGAGCGAGCGCAGACCCAAATCGTCGAGGAACTGCCGGGTCGTCGCGAACAAAGCCGGGCGACCTGCCGCCTCGCGGTGTCCAATCACCTCAACCCAGCCACGATCTTCCAGCTGCTTGATGATGCTGGAATTGATGGTCACACCACGGATGTCCTCCATGTCGCCCCGGGTCACCGGTTGCCGGTAAGCGATGATGGCCAGAGTCTCCATCGTGGCCCGGGTGTAACGCGGCGGTTTCTCAGGATGCAGTCGATCCAGGTATTCGCGCATCTCCGGTCTGCTCTGGAACCGCCAACCGGTAGCGACCTGTACCAGCTCGACCCCTTTTTCGGACCATTCCAGCTGCAAGTCCTGCAGCAGGTCCTTGATGCTGTCGAGCGCCATCGACTCGCCAAACAGGACGCGCAGGTCCCGCAGCTGCAATGGCTGTTGGCTACACATCAAGGCAGCTTCAAGTACCCGCTTGGCTTCGGCCCTATTCATGGTCATGCAGTTCGGCAAAAGGCACCGCAGGGGTGCAGCATCAGTGGGATTCAGTCGGGCGCAGCGGGCGAATCTTGCTGTTCGCGGTGCGACTCCGGGGACTACCTCGGGCGGCAACTCGTGCCGCGCAGTACAGGGGAAAGCCTCAGTGGGAATTGTAGCGCAGGCCCCAGGCCTGGATCAGGCCCGTCATGTCGTCGGGCACAGGCGCCTGCAGGTCCAGAACCTGGCCCGTAACAGGATGGGCAAATGCCAGGCGGAAGGCATGCAAGGCCTGCCGGTGGATGCCAGCCGCGGATGCGCCGCCATACAGGCCGTCGGACACCAGCGGATGGCCGATATTCGCAAGATGCACCCTGATCTGGTGGGTGCGTCCGGTGTGCAAGCTGCAGCGGAGCCAGCAGCCGGCGGCGGCGTTGGCCAGGCATTCAACAGTCGTCTGCGCCGTCTTGCCCGGGTGCTGCGTCAGATCGACCACGGCCATGCGCAGCCGATTGCGCGGATCCCGACCAATCGCGGCATCCAACCGGCGCGACTCCGGGCCAGACCATGGGCGGTGGGCGATGGCGTAGTACTGCCGGCTGACCTGGCGCGCGGCAATCAGTTGAACCAGCGCATCCATCACACCTCGAGTCTGCGCCACCACCATCAGTCCACTGGTGTCCTTGTCCAGCCGGTGCACGATTCCGGCACGCGGCAGCGTCGCCGCGGTTCTGGAACGTGCAAGCAAGCCGTTGAGCAGAGTCCCGCTCCAGTTGCCCGGCGCCGGATGCACCACCAGCCCGGCGGGCTTGTTGAGTACCAGCAGATGCTCGTCTTCGAACACCACCTGCAGTTCCATCGCCTCGGGTGCAAACGCCTGGCTCTGGGCGGTGGCGCGCAACTCGATCTGGCACCGGTCCGCGGCCCGGACACGGGTGGCGGGCTTGTACACCACTTTGTCATTGATCTGTACTGCCGCCTCGGCAATCAGCTGCTGCAGATAGCTGCGCGAAAAGGCCGGCAGCAACTGCACCAAAGCGTGGTCCAGCCGCTGACCGTGCTGTTCAGGAGTCATCGACATGGCTCGCAGCTCGGCGGTAGCGACGCCGTCCGGCCCGTCTTGCAGGTCTTCAATCTCGGGCTCGGCCGATATAATCGATATGGATTGATTCAAGAAAGACATACCCCATGATGCAAGCCAAATTATCAGCGCTGCGACCCCTGTGGCTCTTTGTGGGCGCGGCACTGTTGGCTGGTTGTTCCTCAACGTCCGAGGACAAGAATGCAGCGACCAACCCGGCACGACTCTACGCGGATGCCAAGGACCAGTTGCAGGCTGGCGCCTATGACAAGGCGGTTGCAACACTGGAAAAGCTGGAAGGCCGTGCGGCTGGCACGCCATTGGCTCAACAGGCACAGATCGAAAAGGCATATGCCCACTACAAGGCGGGCGAGCCGGCCCAGGCTATCGCAACCCTGGAGCGTTTCGCCAAACTGCATCCGGCCAGCCCGGTGCTGGACTATTCTCTGTACCTCAAGGGCATTGTCAACTTCAATGACAACCTGGGCATCTTTGCCTTCCTCACCCGCCAGGACCTCGCCGAACGCGACCAGAAGGCTTCCAAGGAATCCTTCGAGGCCTTCAAGGAACTGGTGACCCGCTTCCCGGACTCCCGCTACGCACCTGACGCCCGTCAGCGCATGGTCTACATCGTGAACTCGCTGGCCCAGTACGAAGTGCATGTGGCACGTTACTACTACAGCCGTGGCGCCTATGTGGCTGCCATCAACCGGGCGCAGCTCGCCCTGATCGACTACAGCGATGTGCCGGCCCTGGAAGAGGCACTCGCAATCGTGGTCCGCTCCTATGACGCACTGGGCCTGACGCAGTTGCGCGATGACTCGCAGCGCGTTCTCGAGAAAAACTATCCCAAGAGCCAGTACCTCAGTGGCGGCGTCAGGTCGGCAAATGCTCCGTGGTGGAAGCTTTGGTGAGTTCACTCAGCAATTCGAGCAACTCCTGCTCATTGTTCAGCTTGCGCATCGGCGGCAGCGCTGCCTGCAGCCGCCGGCCATAGCCCATCGCAGCCAGACGCGTATCGCACACCACCAGCACGCCGCGGTCTGATTCCCGCCGGATCAAACGACCGGCGCCCTGCTTCAAGGCGACCGCAGCTTCCGGCACAAAGTAGCTGTTGAAAGCACTGCGGCCGGACTGCTCAAGCCGTTGCGCACGGGCCTGCACCAAAGGGTCGTTGGGTGGCGGAAACGGCAATTTGTCGATAACCACCATCTGCAATGCGTTACCCGGTACATCCACGCCTTCCCAGAAGGACGCCGAGGCAACCAGGATGCATCCAGGCTGACCATGCACCGAACCTTGTCGAAAACGTTCCATCAATTCGCGCTTTGGCCTTTGACCTTGGACCAGAATCTCCATCTCGGCCACATGCGCAAAGTACTGCTGCAGGGCCTCGCTGATGGTGCCCAGGGCGCGCAGGGTCGTGGTCAACACCAATGTACGGCCGCCCAGGCCACTAGACAGGCGTGCCACCAGTGCGGCCACAGCCACACTGTGCCCCGGATCAGCCGGCTTTGGCAGCCCCGCGGGAATATAGAGAGCAGCTTGCCGCGCATAGTCAAAAGGGCTCTGAACCCGCAGGACATTCGCCGATTGCAAACCGCAAGGCTCGGTAAACCACGTCAGCGCCGGATCGTCACCCAGTGTTGCCGAAGTGAATATCCATGACCGGCGGTTCTCGCCCGATGGGCTGTCACCCAGCAGCCGGCCCTGGACTGTAGCGGCAATGTCCAGAGGTGCTTCCACCAGTCGTACCTGGGTGCCCATATCAAGCCAGCGCACGGAACCTTCCAGACAAGGGCGGGAGAAAAAGTCCACACGCTCGGCCAACGCCATGCCGCGCTCCAGCAGACGCGCAAAATCCGGTGCGCTTCCAGCCACCGGCTCCAGAGCGCGGACGGCCTCGACACATGCGACACCAACCTCGGTCAGGGCCGTACCCCACGCCTGCGAATGGATGCCTTCCGGTGATGCCTCTGTCCAGCGCAACTTGACACCATTGGGACCTGCCACCAGGCGCAAGTCCCGTGCCGCCCGGTCCACCTGCGCGGCAACGTGCTGCCAATCGGCCAGGCCACGCGCCAATTGCAGGCCGGTTGCCAGAATGTCATGGGCGAAGTCCAGCAATTGACCAGTGCCGAGGTTTTTGCCCAGGAATTGCACCCCGGTCTCGTTGAGTTGGTGCGCCTCATCAAAGACCACACTGGATACACTGGGCAGCAATTCGGCCATGCCGGACTCGCGCACCGCCAGATCAGCAAAGAACAGATGGTGATTGATCACCACAATGTCGGCGGTCAACGCATCCCGTCGAGCCTGATTGACATGGCAGCCACGGAATTTGGGGCAGTCCGCACCCAGGCAATTCTCACGGGTCGAGGTCACCAATCCGATCAGCGGCGAGCGCTCATCCAGGCCAGGCAGTTCGGCCAGGTCACCGCTGCGTG
>JANMKM010000488.1:0-2753 GCA_031372035.1 Rhodoferax sp.
GCGTTGCCCAATGCAGCCATTGACTGAATTCAAACTTCCTTTTCTTGCTGCGCGCGGCACCGAGCGCCGGGGTCTGCAGTTTGCAGCTGACGTCTGCCTGGTGAGCTTCGCCTGGTGGCTGGCCTTCTGGTTTCGTTTCAACCTGGCTGTGCCGGATGAGTTCGACACGCTGGTCCTGCAGTCGCTGCCGTGGCCGGTGCTGGGGTTTGGGTGCACTTTTGTAGCCTTGGGTGTGTACCGTCAGATATGGCGCTACACCAGCGTCGCTGAACTATCGAGGCTGGTCTATGGCACTGCGTTAGCCGGGGTGATCACCACCGCTGCCGTCTTGATGTGGCGCTACCCGAATTTTCCCAGGTCCGTGCTGTTGTTGCACCCGATCTTGTCGCTGATTCTCATGGGAGCGGCGCGTGTCGGCTGGCGCGCCGTATTCGAGACGTCGACGCGTCTGAACGGTGCCCGGCCTTTGCTGATTGTCGGCAGCATGCATGATGCCGCGGATGCCTTGCGGGCGCTCAAAGGAACAGGCCAGTGGAGTCCCGTGGCGATCGTATCCCCTGTGGAAGCCGAAGTGGGTCGATCACTGCAGAACATTCGTGTGGTCGGTGGTGTGCAAGCCATAGCGGCCGTTGCCAGGTCGACGGGGGCAGCCACGGCGTTGATCGCCTGTCCTCCGGGGTCGGAGGGACGCCGGGAGGTGCTGCTGCAAAGCAACGATGCCGGGCTGACCTTGATGACCATGCCGCGTCCGGACGAGTGGCTGCGTTCTGAGGCCGGTGGCCCGCGGCGTATAGAGCTGGAAGACCTGTTGGGTCGGACACCGGTGCAGTTGGACGCCCGAGGTCTGGCAGACCTGCTCTCAGGACAGACTGTGTTGGTAACCGGGGCGGGCGGTTCCATCGGCTCCGAGCTGTGTCGCCAGGTGGCACGCTTCGGTGTGGCCCGTCTGATCTGTGTGGATGTTTCGGAAATAGCGGTTTACCGGCTGGAACAGGAAATGCGCGAATCGCATCCGCAGATGCAAGGCTGCTACTACACCGCGAATGTGCGCGAGTCGGAGCGTCTGCTGGCCATCTGCCAGTTGCAGCGGCCAATTGCTGTCTTCCATGCGGCTGCTTACAAGCATGTACCGCTGATGGAAGATCTGAACGAGATCGAGGCCGTGCGCACCAACGTGCTTGGTACCTTGCACGCCGCGCGGGCAGCGGGTGCTTGTGGTGCAAGACGTTTTGTGCTGGTGTCCACGGACAAGGCGGTTAACCCGACCAACATCATGGGCGCCAGCAAGCGCGTGGCCGAGCGGGTGGTGCAGGCCGTGGCACTGGCGCATCCATTGACTGAATATGTATCCGTGCGTTTTGGCAACGTGTTGGGCTCCAGCGGTTCGGTGGTTCCGCTGTTCACTGAGCAGATTGCGCGCGGCGGACCGGTCACCGTGACACATCCTGAGATCGTGCGCTACTTCATGACGATTCCGGAGGCTGCGCAGCTGGTGTTGCAGGCGGGTCTGATGGGCCGTTCAGGTCAGATATTCGTGCTTGACATGGGCGAGCCGGTGAAGATCCTGGAGCTGGCACGCATGCTGATCCGCCTCAGTGGCCGCAGCGAGCAGGAGATTCCCATCGTCTACACGGGTTTGCGGCCAGGCGAGAAGCTGTTTGAGGAACTGCTGGCCGACAACGAGACGACAGAGCCGACACCGCATGTGAAACTGCGCGTAGCCAAGAATGTCATGGCGGAGGGGCTGGATCTTGGCGCTGTGGAGCACTGGATCCATGCGGCGGGTGCCGCGCCTGGTAGCGTCGTCATCCGCGCGTGGCTGCAGCTGCAGGTGCCGGAATACGTGGCGCGCTGAACGGCAACTTCGTACTGCCCTGCACCGACCAGGCGCTTTGCTATCCTTGCCCCATGGTGTTGTTCGCTCAGATAGTGTCGTTGCTGCTTGAAGTGTCCGTGGGCCTGGTGGCTGGCGCCTGTCTGCTGCGCCTATATATGCAATACCAGCGCATACCTATGGGAGCACGCTCGGGCAATCCCCTGGGTCGATTTGTCTTCTCGTTGACTGATTGGCTGGTGCTGCCATTGCGCCGCTTCGTCCCTTCACTGGGGCGATGGGATCTGTCCAGCCTGTTGGCCGCTTGGTTGCTGGAACTGCTGCAGTACCTGCTGCTGTGGCTGCTGCTCGGTGCTGGCAGCGTCGTCAGCGTCCTGGTCCTGGCCTGCTTTGGCGTTCTGCGCCTGGCTATTTCAGGGCTGAGTGGCCTGGTGATCGTTTACGCGGTATTGTCCTGGGTACAGGCGCAAAGCCCATTGTCGGACTTGCTGGAACGCCTGGTGGCACCGCCATTGGCGCCGATTCGCCGTTTGCTGCCATTGGTGGGCGGGATTGACCTGTCGCCGCTGGCGCTGCTGGTTCTCTTGCAGGTTGCACTGATTGTTCTGGGCAGCCTGCAATCGGCAGCTCTGCTGTAGCCGCTGATTGCGCGAACGGCGCTGCTCAGGAAACGGCGTCTGCGGATTGGCGCATCAACATGGCCAGAATGTTGGCGACCTGCTTGCGTAGTTCACGCCGGTCGCAGATGAAGTCGATAGCTCCCTTCTGCAGCAGGAACTCGGCCCGCTGAAAACCTTCAGGCAGGGTGACGCGAACCGTCGATTCGATGACCCGCGGCCCGGCAAAACCGATCAGTGCCTTGGGTTCCGCGATCACCACGTCGCCCAGAAATGCAAAGCCGGCGCTGACCCCGCCCATG
>JANMKM010000602.1:0-8627 GCA_031372035.1 Rhodoferax sp.
GTTGTAGGCAGCAAGTGCACGCCCGGCAAGCCGGGCGTCAAAAGCCAACGCCACAGTCGGCTGTGCCAGCGAAACAAAGGTGCAACTCATGCAGAACATGGCCCACCAAACCCAGGTGGACGCACCCAGCGCCGATCCACCAACGACGATGATCAGCAACAAAACAAAACTCAACGGCAAGCCCAGAGCGATCAATCGGTCCGGGTGCAAACCAATGCGGGCCAGCAACGGATTGACCAGACCCCAGGACCAGAACGTGACCAGCATTGCCATGTTGATCCAGAACAGGCCGGTTGCAGCCTGACCCGGGTCATAGCCGGCAACCTTGATCATCCATGGCACGGCCCACAGGGTCTGGATCGCCACCAGACCGCCATAGCTGAAAAAACCGATGGGCACCATCTTGCGAAAGTAGCTGTGCCGCCAAACTTCGGCATAGCCTCCGCCGGAACGGCTCTCGTGTGGCTTCCACGCGGGTACGCGCCACAGGATGAGCAGCATCGCCAACAGCAAGGCACAGGCCAAGCCCCAGAACAACGGCCGCCATCCAAGCCATGGCATCAACCACTGTACCGGCAAGGTGGCTGCCACCATGCCCAGCGAGCCAGTCATCAGCATCCAGGAATTGGCCCGCATCTGGGTGGTCGGCGCAAACCAGCGGCGGTAGCCTGTCAGTGGCGCCATCAGACAGGCGCTGACGCCAATACCGCACAGCACGCGAGCCCCCAGCAGTGTGACGAAAGAGTGGGACAAGGAAAAGGCGATGCAACCGGCAGCGGCAACAGCCAGCAGGCAAACGATGACGCGTTTCGGGCCGTGATGATCCAGCCACGGGCCCAGAGGCAGCTGGGTAGCCGCAAACCCTAGAAAGTAGCCACCGGCCAGCAGCCCGAGGTCACTGGCGGTCAGAGCGAACTCGGCCGTAAGGGTGGGCGAGATCGTGGCCGTGATGGCCCGGATCAGGGCCGAGAAGAAATAAGCAAACGCGAAAGCAAGGAAAACAGCGATGGCGTCACGCCGATGCAGTTCGGTCATTGGTATCGTGGCGCCGCAGGAAAAGTAATAATCGGTTCGACCACGGCCTGATTATCCCGCCTTGCGGAGCAGCCCAAGTGACCTCAGACAGCCGCTTCTCGACCACGCAGCCTGCCGGACTTGGCGGCTCCGGAGAAAGTTCGCGCGCCGACTACGCCTTGGCGGGCGCAATGGCAGACCAACTGGCCGAGCCTCTCAAGACCATGCAGCGGGCCATTGCAGCCTTTATCGGCTCTGGCAAATTGACGCAATTGCAGGCCCAGCCTTTGGGCGACGCGATTGAACTCGCCAGCCGGATTGTGGAACAGGGCCGGCTGCTGGCACAACTGGCAAACGGTGAGGTACGCCAGACCCATGAGCAACTGGATCTGGACCAGTTGATGAACCGGGCGCTCGACGAATGGGGTCACTGGTTGCGTTTGCGCGGGGTCGAGGCGTACCGAAACATCAAGCCTGTTGCCGTGGTCGCGGACGCGCAGTTGCTAGGCGCCCTGGTGGATGCCGCACTGGACTGGTCAGCAACTCCCGGCCAGCGCCTGGTGATTTCGCTGGAAGTCAAGAATTGGCCCGCCCACGCGGTGCTGCGCTTCAAATCCAACCAGACCGTCAAATCGGGCGACCGGAGCGCACCCGAAGACGAAACTCCAGAGCGGCTGAGCTGGCATCTGGTGTCCGAACTTGCATCGGCCATAGGCGCAACGCTGGACCGCGTGGAAACCGCCGATGAGGTTCTGGTCATGCTCGAATTTCCCCGAACCGTGCGCCAGCTCGAAGGACTGACGGCGATGGAAATGGACCTGGGCGATGGCAGCTGGTCCGGCAATCCCGCCAAGGCACTGGCAGGTTATCGGGTACTGATCATCACTGCGGATTCCGGCCTGCGGGAGGATGTCAAATTGATCTGCAAGGGCCTGGGCCTGATCGTGGACAGCGTACCGTCAGGACAGATGGCGGAGCGCTTCTGTGAACTCGAGCGCCCTGAATTGATTGTGGTCGACGAAAGATGTCGCGATGCGGCATTTGACCAACTGCGCGACGACCTGCTGCGCATCCATCCGAACTTTCCGTTCGTGGAGATCAGCTACGACACCAATACCTTGCTCGTGTCCGGCTGGATGGCCGAGAGCATGACCCGTGTCAACCGCAATGAACTGGCCGGGCAATTGCCGCAGGCGCTTGCGATCGAAATGGCCAAAGTGCTGTAGCAGCGACCTTACTTCAGCGCGCCGAACACTTTTTGCAGGATCGCGCTACCGGTAGCTACTGGATCTTGCCGGATCTTCTTCTCTTCCTCGCCGATCATCCAGTACAGGCCGTCGAGTGACTTGCCAGTCACATACTGCTGCAAATTGGCGTCCTCTTTGGCCACCAGCCCCAGGCTGGCCACCTTGTCCGCTACCTGGTTGTACTTCTCTGCCAGATTGACTTTCTCTGTGGCTTTGGTGACAACCGGCAGGAACTTCACCGCCAGTGGTGAACGGGTCTTCTCGGCAAAAAACGAAGTGACCGAGGTGTCGCCACCCGTCAATATCTTCTTGGCATCCGTCACCGACATAGATTTGACCGCTCCCACCAGCATGTCCTTGGCCAATGGCACGGCAGTTTCGGCGGCACGGTTCATGGCCGTCACCAATTCGTCTACCCGCTTGCTTTGACCCAGCTTTTTCAGGAGTTTTGCAGCGTCCTCCAGGTATCCAGGCAGATGGATCCGGACCTTCTCGTTGCCCAGGAACCCATCGGTCTTGCCGAGCAGGCCAATTGCCGTCAGGGCGCCTTGCTCCAGCGCGGTCTTGAGGCCTTTGGATGCGTCAGCGTTGCTCAGGTCGTTGAGCGAGAATGCGTGCGCCCGTTGCTGCGCCAGCAACAAGACTGTTGCCGTCAACGTGGATACAGTGGAATTGAACTGTCGACGGTCCATGGTTCTGCCCTCCGATTAAATCCAGACTGTATATTGTCTTTGTCTGCGCCTTGCTGACAATCGTTGTCGGTGCCTGGATGTTGGCTGCCTCCAACAGGCAGGCACCACTGACTATCTGGGTGGTGCTTGATGGCTCCAGGCATGGAACGCCGAACTGAAGGGCCGGGTCACACTGGTCAACTTGTGGGCAACCACCTGCTCGGTGTCTGTTGCCGAAATGCCCAAGGGCATTGCAACCTACCAAAAGTACCACGCCAGCGGATTTGACATCGTGGCAATCGCCATGCGGCACGACCCACGCGGCAGCGGGCGCATTTCACCCGATCCCGAGCCCTGCCATTCCCGGTTGCCATTGACAACACCGGCGCAGTGGTCCGCGCGTGGGAGGATGTGCAGGCTACGCCAACCAGCAACCGCGTCAACATGCGCGGCGCGGTTGTGCAGTGCATCGTCGGCCAGCCCGACTTTGCGCAACTTCAGCGCTTTATCGAAGCGCTGTTGACGCAAACCTGAGCGCCAGCAGCTCTGGCTCCGGGAGTCTGCCTATTCCTTGCGGAAATTGTCGTGGCAGCCCTTGCAGGCTCCCCCTGTGGCGCCCACGGCCGACTTGATGCTGTCCAGGCTGCCAGTCTTGGCTGCTGCCGCCAGCTTGGTCATTTCTCCCATCATCTTGTCGCGGGCTTCCGCAAATTTGGCTGCCTCACTCCAGATTTCCGGCTTGGCCTTGGTGTCGCCCTTGTCTGTGCCATCACCAAAGGCAGCCCATGGCAGCTTCGACATGCTTTCCGCGACAGCGGCATTGTCAGCGGCCGCCTTGGCATCAAACGGCACCCGGCCATTGGCCATCGCAGCAACGCGACCAAAATGTGCAGCCATGACGGTCAATGCCGCTTTGCGGTACTTGATCGCATCTTCGGGTTTGGCAAACTGGGCACTGGCGGGCAAGGTCAGCGTCAAGGCAGCGCCGGCGAGCACGAACGAGGTCAAAAGCTTCATGGAAAGTCCTGGATGGAGTGGGTGGAGGGATGCATCCTTGAGTTTAATGTCGATGTGAAAGTTCTGCTGCCGACCCGAAATAGGGAAAACACCGAGAATGCATAATCGCCCGGCAAGCCATGCCCATGGCTCGGCCTGGGCTCTGTTCCTCGCTCCTTTCGTATTGCCACCGACTCGAGGCCACACATGTCGAACACCGTCCGGGTATGGGACCTGCCAACACGCATCTTCCACTGGGCCCTGGTGGCCTGCATCATCGGACTGGTGATCACATCGCAAATTGGCGGCAATGCGATGCCATGGCATTTCCGATTCGGCTACTGCGTGTTGGGCTTGCTCCTGTTCCGCCTGGTCTGGGGCTTGATCGGTGGGCGCTGGTCCCGGTTCGGCAGCTTCCTGTACAGCCCACGCAGTGTCATCAACTATCTGAAGGGTGCTGGCCGGCCGGAACACAGTGTGGGCCACAACCCTCTGGGCGCAGGCTCGGTGCTGGCCATGCTGGTGTTCCTGCTTGCCCAGGTAGCCACGGGGCTTTGCAGTGACGATGAAATCGCCGCAGCCGGCCCGCTGACCAAATTCGTATCCAATGCAACGGTCAGTCTGGCCACGGGGTACCACAAGAATATCGGCTCCATGATCCTGCTGGCACTGGTGATCCTGCATCTTGCGGCGATTGCGTTCTATTACCTCAAGAAGCGGGAGAACCTGGTGGCTCCAATGATCCATGGTGACAAGGAACTGCCACAGGCGCTGGAAGGATCACGCGATGACAAGGGCAGCCGGTTCGTGGCCCTGGTGGTGCTGGGCCTTTGTGCCGCCGGCGTCGCGTCGGTCCTCAAGTTGGCGGGTTGATAGCGTGGGGCCCGTCGAGATACGTGCTGCGCCACCGCGTTCGCCCGAAGGGCTGGATGCCGTTCGCGGCATCTTTCGTGAGTACGCGGCCAGCCTGAAGATCGACCTCTGTTTTCAGGACTTTGACGCGGAACTGGCAGCGCTGCCTGGCGAATATGCGGCGCCCCGTGGCGCCTTGCTGACGGCCCTGGTTCAGGGAGAGCTTGCCGGATGTTGCGCCGTTCGCCCTCTGGACACGGTGGACTATCCGAACGCTTGCGAGATGAAGCGCTTGTATGTACGCCCTGACTATCGCGGATCAGGACTCGGACGCCAGTTGGTGGAGGCCACGCTGGACGCGGCCCGCAGCGCCGGCTACGACTGCATCCTGCTCGACACCCTGAGCGACATGGAAGCCGCCCGCGCCCTGTACGAAGACCTGGGCTTCGAAGAGGTGCCACCGTACTACCATAACCCAGTCGCTGGCGCGCACTACCTCAAAGCCCGGCTCTGAGCCGCGGGACATCGGGCGGCAGAGGAGACCGGGGCCAGGAGGCTCAAGCAGCAAGCACGGAGCGCTCCCGAAAATATGGCGAACTACACGGCGTCGGCGACGAATACGGCCGCCCCGCCGGCCCGAGGGCCGGCCTGGAATTCAGGCTTTCGCCTGAGCCAGCAAGGTGCCGGCGTCACTGACCTCGAACTTGCCAGGCGCTTCGACATTCAGAGACGCCACTTTTCCGTCCTTGACCAGCATCGAATAGCGGTTGCTGCGCAATCCCATGCCACGGGCATTCAGGTCCAGTGTCAGGCCAGTGGCCTGGGCAAAGGCGGCACTGCCATCGCCCAACATGCGGACCTTGCCGTCGGTCTTCTGGTCACGGGCCCAGGCGCCCATCACGAAGGCGTCGTTGACGCTGACGCACCAGATCTCGTCCACGCCGGCCGCCTTCAGTTCGGCCGCCTTCTCCACATAACCGGGTACATGCTTGGCCGAACAGGTTGGCGTGAATGCACCGGGAAGCGCAAACAGAGCTATCGTCTTCCCGGCACTGGCCTTGGCCACATCCACGGGATTCGGGCCGATGCTGCAGCCATTGCCCTCCACCTCAGAGAATTCCATCAGTGTCGCTGCCGGAAGTGTGTCACCTACTTTGATCATCAATTGCTCCTGGTTGAATATTTGGAGTCCGTACGAAGCCCGCTGCGGCGCTCCATGAAAAACGGCCCACATTGTGAGCCGTTTTTCCTGAGGCTGCCGACATCCGGCTTATTGGACTCAGACTGCCGCAGCCTTTTCCACCAAGCGGGTCGCAACCCAGTTCTTGGTCTTGGAAATCGGGCGGCTCTCGGTGATTTCGATCACGTCGCCTAGCTTGTACTCGCTCTTTTCATCGTGCGCATGGTACTTGCTGGACTTGCCAACGATCTTGCCGAGGGCTCGTGCTTGACACGGCGTTCGATCAGCACCGTCACGGTCTTGCTGCGCTTGTCGCTGACCACCTTGCCAATCAAGGTGCGCTTGAGGGATGTTTTTGCTTCCGTCATGGATAGGCTCCTTACTTGGCCGCGGTTACAGCGCGCTGCTTCTCGCCAAGAATCGTCTTGGCGCGGGCAATGTCGCGCCGCGTGGAACGCAGCGTTGAGGTGTTGCTGAGCTGCTGCGTCGCCTTCTGCATCCGCAACCCGAAATGCGCTTTTTGCAATTCCTTGACTTCGGTTTGCAGGGCGGCTACGTCTTTTTGCCGGAGTTCTGTGGTTTTCATGGCTGGTTCTCCTGACTACTGGCCAATCATGCGAGCGACAAAAGTCGTTCGCAATGGCAACTTGGCTGCAGCGAGACGAAACGCCTCGCGTGCCAGTTCCTCAGGCACACCCACGATCTCGTAGAGCACCTTGCCGGGCTGGATCTCCGCCACGTAGTACTCCGGGTTGCCCTTGCCGTTGCCCATGCGGACTTCAGCCGGCTTCTGCGAAATGGGCTTGTCGGGGAAAATCCGGATCCAGATGCGCCCACCGCGCTTCACGTGACGGGAAATGGCACGCCGTGCGGACTCAATCTGGCGGGCCGTCAAACGGCCCCGGTCCGTCGACTTCAGACCGAAATCACCGAACGCCACCGTGTTGCCACGGGTTGCGACACCGGTATTGCGACCCTTTTGCTCCTTGCGATACTTTCTACGCGCTGGTTGCAGCATTTTGATTCTCCGTATTGCTCAGCCGATTACTCGGCCTTGGCACCGTCAGCTGCTGCAGCTGGCGCGGCTACCTTGCGGACGCGCTTAACGGCGGTTTTCGGCGCATCGGCAGCAGGCACGGCGGCCACTGCTTCTGCAGGTTTGTCGCTGCCATCGGACGGCGCCACATTGGCACCCACCGGACGGCGCACGCCACGCATCGGCGGGCGGTCAGCCCCAGGGCGTGGGCCATCCCGGCGTGGTCCGCGCGGACGGCGATCATCCTCCGCGCGGGGCTCGGACGCAGCGGGCAAGTCATTGCGGCCCAGGGTGTCACCCTTGTAGACCCAGACCTTGACGCCAATCACGCCATAAGTGGTCTTGGCTTCCGACGTTCCGTAGTCAATGTCGGCGCGCAGGGTATGCAATGGCACACGGCCTTCGCGATACCACTCACAGCGGGCGATTTCAATCCCGTTGAGGCGGCCGGAGGACATGATCTTGATACCCAGGGCACCCAGACGCATCGCGTTCTGCATGGCGCGCTTCATCGCGCGGCGGAACATGATGCGCTTTTCCAGCTGCTGCGTGATGCTATCAGCGATCAGCTTGGCATCGATCTCCGGCTTGCGCACTTCCTCGATGTTGACGGCAACCGGCACACCCAGTTGCTTACCCAGTTCGCGCTTGAGGTTCTCGATGTCCTCGCCCTTCTTGCCAATGACGACACCGGGACGGGCGGAAAAGATCGTGATCCGGGCATTTTTGGCCGGACGCTCGATCAGGACGCGAGACACCGAGGCATTCTTCAGCTTGGTCTTCAGGTACTCACGCACCTTGATGTCTTCGGCCAGCATGCCGGCGAAGTCACGGTTGTTGGCATACCAGCGGCTGGCCCAATTACGGCTGACCGAAAGGCGAAACCCGGTTGGGTGGATTTTCTGTCCCATATGTTCCTGGCCTCTTTCAGTTACCAACCGTCACGTACACATGGCACGTGGGTTTTCTGATCTGGTTGCCGCGACCCTTGGCACGCGCTGTGAATCGCCGCAGCGACGCACCCTGCTCGACAAAGATCGTCTTGACTTTCAACTCGTCAATGTCGGCACCGTCATTGTGCTCGGCATTGGCAATGGCGGACTCCAGAACCTTCTTGATGATCAGCGCAGCTTTTTTCTGCGTGAACTGCAGGATGTTCAGGGCCTGGTCCACCTTCTTGCCGCGGATCAGGTCCGCGACCAGCCGGCCTTTGTCGACCGACAAACGAACGCCACGAAGGCTTGCACGTGTTTCCATGGTCACCTCCTTATTTCTTCTGGACTTTTTTGTCCGCAGGATGGCCCTTGAAAGTCCGCGTCAACGCGAACTCGCCAAGCTTGTGGCCAACCATTTGATCGGTGATGTAGACCGGCACGTGCTGCTTGCCGTTGTGCACGGCGATCGTCAGACCGATGAACTCGGGCAGGATCATGGAGCGACGCGACCAGGTCTTGATCGGCTTCTTGTCCTTGGTAGTAACAGCCTTGTCGGCCTTTGCCACCAGGTGGTGGTCCACAAAGGGACCTTTTTTGAGTGAGCGAGTCATGGGCTAGTGTCCCCTTACTTCTTGCGACGCGACACGATCATGACCTGCGTGCGCTTGTTGTTGCGGGTACGGTAACCCTTGGTCA
>JANMKM010000613.1:0-5040 GCA_031372035.1 Rhodoferax sp.
ACCGCGTGCGATGCGGGCAATGTCCTGCGCTACCCAGTCCCGGGCCTGCTCGTCGCTCACCACTGCGGTCACCGGGCTGTAGCTGACGCACAGGTTCGACCCGGGCCATTGCTTCACCACAGCCCAGGGGTGGCCGTAGGCCGTGAGCGGCATCACGTCATAGATCTTGTCCTGCAGCCCTTCCACCTCGACGATGTGGATGCTGTACTGGCGGAAACGCATCGCGCCAAAGTGCTGCCGCTCCTGCGGCGTGGCGTCCAGAAACTGGAGCGCGGCGGGCAGCGGGCAGCCGATGAACAGGATGTCAAATTCCTCGAGCATCCGCTCACCCTGCCACGTGTAGCTGACCTCCACCGTGTCGCCGCGGCGGACCTGCTCCACCTGGGCCGACAGGCGCACATCCAGGTTCCAGGCCACGGCTTGCCAGAAGCGCTGGTAGCCATCGCGAAAGCGTTTCAGCCAGGACACCGGCAAGCCCATACCCACGGCCAGCAGCACCAGCAAGGTACCGAAGCAGACGTACTTAAGCGCGTAGCAGGCCGGCACGTCGTCGAAGTAGTCCGGATCGCCCGGTCTGTACTCGCCCGGCGTGCCAGGCCCACCGTAACCCATGATGCTGATCGGGATCACGAACAGGTTGCGCAGCGCCTGCAGCTTGAAGCGCTGCAGAAACGCCGAGAAGGAACCTGACAGCTCGGACACCTGGGAGACTTTGGCGAAGCCTTCCGGCCCCAGGATGTGGCGGAAGCGAAACAGGAGCAGCACGTAGCGCAGCACTGCGAAGCCGAAGGCCAACAGGTTCGTGCCCTGCAGCACACCGGACAATGTGGAACGCAAGCCACCCTTGCCATCCGCCATGGTGTGGTCCCAGGTCACACGGGACGGGCCATCCGTCAGCGGCACGCCGATCTCGTCCGCGATGGCCCGCACATGGCCATAGTTCGGCAGCACGTAGTTGCCGCCCAAGTCAAAGGCCAGGCCGTCAGCACTGAAACTGTCACACAGGCCGCCAACCCGGTCGCTGCATTCCAGCACACGCACATGTCGGTACCCACGCTGCGCCAGGTACCAGGCTGCGGACAGGCCACCGGCACCCGCGCCAATGACGCAGACCCGTGGACCTTCCACGCCCGGCTCCAACGCTCGTTCTATGGTCTTTTGCACGGCAGCAACTCTAACACCGCTGCTGCCAATGGGCGCGAAAATTATTCGAACCTGACTGGAAAAAGTGTCCGCAAGCCGCACCAGCAAAGCACGAACAGCTCCTGAAACTATAGCTTCTCGGTCTCGCCCTGGCGCGGCTGCCACTTCATCAAGCGCCGTTCGGCCCGGCCCACGATGCTGTCCAGCACCAGGGCAAAGGCGGTCAGCACCACGATGCCGGCAAACACGGTGTTGACGTCGAAGGTGCCTTCGGCCTGCAGGATCAGGTAGCCCACACCCCGGGCCGAACCCAGATACTCACCAACCACGGCGCCAACAAAGGCCAGGCCCACGGATGTATGCAGGCTGGAGAACACCCAGGCCGTGGCGCTGGGCAGGTAGACCGTGCGCAGCAACTGGCGCTGGTTGGCGCCCAGCATGCGGGCATTGGCCAGCAGCACCGGGCTGACCTCCTTGACGCCCTGGTAGACGTTGAAGAACACGATGAAGAACACCAGCGTCACGGCCAGTGCCACCTTGCTCCAGACGCCCAGGCCGAACCACATGGCAAATATCGGCGCCAGGATCACGCGCGGCATGGCGTTCGCCGCCTTAATGTAAGGGTCCATCACGGCGCTGGCGCGCGGCGCCAGTGCCAGCCACAGGCCGAACACCAGCCCCAGCACAGTGCCGATGGCGAAGGCCAGCACCGTCTCCAGCAGCGTCACGCCCAGATGCAGGTAGATGTTGGCCTTGCCCTTCAAGCCTTCGGGGAACAACATATTGGCCGGCAGGTCAAAGGGCAGGAACCAGGACCAGATGCGCCCCGCCACCTGCAGCGGCTCGCCCAGGAAAAAGGCGAGCTGCTGGTCGCGTGACGCCAGCTGCCACAGCAGCAGCACGGCCAGCAGCACGCCGATCTGCCAGGCGCGCAGTCGCCAGTCCGAAGCGATGGTAGGACCTGTGCTCATGCCCCAACTTTCATCAACTGCTGGTTGTAGCCTTTGAGCACCTCGTCGCGCAGCACATTCCAGATCTGGCTGTAGATCTCGGTGAAGCGCGGCAGGCTACGGATCTCGGCCACATCGCGCGGACGCGGCAGGTCGATCTCGAACTCGCCGATCGGGTGCGTGGCGGGCCCGGCCGAGAGCACCACCACCCGGTCGCTCAGGGCGATGGCTTCGTCCAGGTCTTGGGTGATGAACAGCACCGCCTTGCGTTTGGCCGCCCAGAGCGAGAGCAACTCGTTTTCCATCAGCTGGCGGGTTTGCACGTCGAGCGCGCCAAAGGGCTCGTCCATGAGAATGATGTCCGGGTCCAGCACCAGGGTCTGGGCCAGTGCCGCGCGCTTGCGCATGCCGCCCGAGAGCTGGTGCGGGTAGCGCTCGCCAAAGGCGCCCAGACCCACCCGATCCAGCCAGGCCTGCGCCTGGGTGCGGGCCGCTTCGTCTGCCACGCCGCGGTACTGCAGGCCCAGCATCACGTTGTCGATGGCGCTGCGCCAGGGCAGCAGAGCCTCGGTCTGGAACATGTAGCCGGCGCGGCGGTTGATGCCCTGCAGCGGCCGGCCGAACACCCGCACCTCACCGCCCGAGGCCTGCAACAGGCCGGCACCGACGTTCAGCAGAGTGGACTTGCCGCAGCCCGTGGGGCCCACCACCGAGACAAACTCGCCGTCGCGCACCCGCAACGTGCTGTCGCTCACGGCCAGGTAACCGCTGCCGCCGGCCTGGGCGGCGGCAAAGCGGACACTGATATTGAGCAGTTCGAGGGCGAACTCAGCCATGTCCGCGGCGCTTCAAACCGCTCATTCCGTTAAATGGAATCACGCCTTGAAACGCTCCTTGGCGCGGCGCGCAAAGGCGTTGGTATAGGTACGCGCCAGGTCGATTTTCTCGGGCTTGACCGTGGGCTCAAAACTGGCCAGGGCCTTGAGCGCTGTCTTGGCGCCTTCGTCCGGCAAGATGCCGTCGAGCGCGATGGCCTCGCGCACCTTGTCGAACGATGCCAGATACAGGCCACGGTCACCCAGCAGATAGGCCTCGGGCACGGTCTTGATGATGTCGCTCGGGCCGGCGGTCTGCAGCCACTTCAGACCATGCACGATGGCATTGGCCAGGGCCTGGCAGGTGTTCGGGTTCTTCTGGATGAATTCCAGTGAGGCATACAGGCAGGCTGCCGGCATCGGGCCGCCAAACACCTCTTGCGTGCCCTTGAGCGTGCGGGTGTCGGAGATGATGCGGACATCGCCCTTTTGCTCCAGCATGGTCATCACCGGGTCGGTGTTGCTCATGGCGTCGATCTGGCCCGAGCGCAGCGCGCTCAATGCGCCCGACGCAGTACCAACTCCGATGTAGCTCACGTCCTCGGCCTTGATGCCGGCGCGCGACAGCACCAGATTCGCCACCATGTTGGTGGACGAGCCCGGCGCCGAGACGCCGATCTTCTTGCCCTTGAGATCCGCCAGTGTCTTGTAGCCAGGCATCGTCTTGGTGGACACGCCAATGGCGATCTGCGGCGCCCGGCCCTGCAACACGAAGGCCTGGTAGATTTGGTTCTTGCTTTGCAGGTTGATGGTGTGCTCGTAGGCACCGCTGACCACGTCGGCCGAGCCACCCACCACCGCCTGCAGCGCGCGCGCGCCGCCAGCGAAGTCGCTGATCTCCACGTCCAGGCCCTCGGCCTTGAAGAATCCCAGCTGCTCGGAAATAGTCAACGGCAGGTAATAGAAGGCCGCCTTGCCGCCGACGGCAATCGCCACCTTGGTCTTTTCCAGTTTGCTTTCGGCGCGCAATGCCGGCACCGCAAGGATCGCCGCGGCGGCTCCTGCCGCCAGCGTGAAACTTCGCCTGCGTATGGGCATAGGATGATTCATTGTGCTTTCCTCCTGATCAAAACCAAGCGTAACCGGAGTGAGGAAACCCTGCATCGGGAACATCCCGGGCGGGTTTTTACTTACCGGCAGGCGGGAAGAACCGGAGGTGGATCAGCGCCGGTCCACCAGGGCATGGGCAATGGTGCCGAGGTCCACATACTCCAGTTCGCTGCCAATCGGCACGCCACGGGCCAGCCGGGTGGTCTTCAGGCCGCGCTTGGTCAGGGCCTCGGCAATGGCATGGGCGGTGGCCTCGCCCTCGGCCGTGAAGTTGGTTGCCAGGATCACTTCACGCACGATCCCGTCGCTACAGCGGTCAAAAAGCTGCTTCAAGCCAATTTCGTGCGGGCCGATGCCGTCCAGCGGGCTCAGGCGCCCCATCAGCACAAAGTACAGACCGTTGTAGGCGGCGGTGCGCTCCAGCGCTGCCTGGTCGGCCGGCGTCTCCACCACGCAGATCTGGGTCTGGTCGCGGCGCGGGTCCAGGCAGGTCCGACAGACCTGCGCTTCGGTAAACGTATGGCAGCGTTCGCAATGGCGCACGTTCTCGGTCGCCGACTGCAGCGCCCGTGCCAGCGCCTGGGCGCCGCCGCGGTCGTGCTGCAACAGGTGAAAGGCCATGCGCTGCGCCGACTTGACGCCCACGCCCGGCAGACGCTTGAGCGCCTGGATCAGCGATTCAAGGGAACTGGAGTCGGCCAAGGCTTCGCGCTGCGGCCGTCAAAAGGGGAACTTCATGCCACCAGGCAGCCCGGGCATGCCAGCGGTGATCTTGCCCATCTTCTCGGCACTGGTTTCCTCGGCGCGGCGCACTGCCGCATTGAAGGCTGCGGCCACCAGGTCTTCCAGCATGTCCTTGTCCTCGGCCAGCAGGCTCGGGTCGATGGTGACGCGGCGCACGTCATGCTTGCAGGTCATCACCACCTTGACCAGGCCGGCGCCGGACTCGCCCGTGACCTCAATGCTGCCCAGTTCTTCCTGGGCCTTCTTCATGTTGTCCTGCATGGCCTGGGCCTGTTTCA
>JANMKM010000620.1:0-2084 GCA_031372035.1 Rhodoferax sp.
TGCCGGCGTCATTCGTGATTGCTGGCAACGTCGGTACGCCCGAGGCGGTGATCGACCTCGAGAATTGGGGTGCCGACGCCACCAAGGTCGGCATCGGTCCCGGCAAGGTCTGCATCACCAAACTCAAGACCGGCTTCGGCACCGGCGGCTGGCAGTTGTCGGCGCTCAAGTGGTGCGCGCGCGTGGCCACCAAACCCATCATTGCCGACGGCGGCATCCGCGAACACGGCGACATTGCCAAGAGCATACGTTTCGGCGCCACCATGGTCATGATAGGTTCCCTGCTGGCCGGCCATGAAGAAAGCCCGGGCCAGACGGTGGAAGTGGACGGGCGCCTGTACAAGGAGTATTACGGCTCGGCCAGCGACTTCAACAAGGGCGAATACAAACACGTCGAAGGCAAACGCATCCTGGAGCCGATCAAGGGCAAACTGTCCGAGACCCTGGTGGAAATGGAGCAGGACATCCAGAGCTCCATCAGCTACTCCGGCGGCAAGAAGCTGATGGACATCCGCAAGGTCAACTACGTCACGCTGGGCGGCGACAACGCCGGCGAACACCTGCTGATGTGAGAGGCCGTGAATCTTTCTTCACGACCTCTACTGTAGATTCACATTCAGCAACTCCAGCGCCAAGGTGTTCAGGCGGGTGCCGGGCATGGGCAGGGCGTCCAGCACGCTGAAATGGTTCAGGCCGGGCAAGGCTTCGCGCACAGGGACGGCCGCTGGCCCCCATGCGGTTTGAATCAACTCGTTCTGGCGCAGGAATTCCGCGCTCTCGTTGCCACCGGCCACGGAATAGAACACACCATGCCGTGGACGCGGCAACCAGGCCGGGCTAGCGCGTTTGACCTGCGCCGGTGTCAGGTGCAGCGACTCCTGCAAAAAAGGCGTGAGGCGTATGGACTCCAGCTCGTACAGGCCGGAGATGGACAAGGCGTTTTTCACCAGATCTACCGGCAGGCCCGTCGCACAGGCCTTCCACATGCAGGTCATCAACATGGCGGCCAGGTGACCACCCGCCGAATGCCCCACCACCGTGATGCGGGCCGGGTCTCCGCCATAGGACGCGATGTTGCGCCAGGTCCAGGCCAGCGCCTTGACCATTTGCAGCGTGATATACGGCACGGTCACCGGCTGCGTGGCGGTGCCGGGGCACAGCGCGTAGTTGGGCACCACCACACAGGCACCCGCATGCGTGAACGCGGGCGCCACGAAGGAATGGTCGGCCTTGTCCAGCGCGCGCCAGTAACCGCCGTGAATAAACACCAGCACCGGCGCGTTGCCACTGGCGGCGGGAAACACATCCAGCGTTTCACCGGCGCCGGCACCGTATTGCAGGTCGATATGGCAGGCCTCCGACCCGCGTACACGCGCGGAGCTTGCAGCCCAGCGCGCGAAATAAGCCGCATGGTCGGGCACCAGGGCGCGGTTGTTGTACATGGCGTTGAGCCATGCGGGGTCGGTTTCCTGGGCCATGGCTGTTTCTCCAGAAGGACGGTTGCGCAATCGCCGCCATTATCCGTGGCAAGCACAGGCAAAACGCCAGCGCCGGCCGTATCCCTACACAAACCGGAACGTCACCGCGCCCAGCGCTCCGTAGTCGGCATGGAAGGTGTCACCCCGGTAGCCATGAATGGCGCGCGTGAACGAGCCCGACAGGATGACCTCGCCGGGCTGCAGGCATTCACCGTAAAGCGCGAGCTTGTTGGCCAGCCAGGCCACGCCGTTGGCCGGATGGTTGAGTACGCCGGCGGCCACACCGGTCTCCTCGATCTGGCCGTTGCGGTACAACAGGGCAGCCGCCCAGCGCAGGTCGATGTCCAGGGGCCGTACTGGCCGCCCGCCCATGACGATACCGGCGTTGGCCGCGTTGTCGGAGATGGAGTCCACGATGGTGCGTGTGCCCTTGGTCTCGGGGTCCACGCGCTGCATGCGTGAATCGATGATCTCCATCGCCGGCACCACATAGTCGGTGGCGCCCAGCACGTCGAGCTGGTTGCAATGCGGTCCCTGCAGGGTCTTGCCGAGTATGAAAGCCAGTTCGACCTCGACCCGCGGCTCGGTAAAGCGCGCCAGCGGCAC
>JANMKM010000647.1:0-2657 GCA_031372035.1 Rhodoferax sp.
CCTGGGTGTCGTGGGCGAGTCCGGTTCCGGCAAGACGACGGTGGGAATGATGCTCACGCGCCTGACAGAACCGACGGCCGGCTCCATCATGTTCGAGGGGCAGGACCTGGCCCTGCTTGCGCCCGCAGCCATGCGGCCTTACCGCAGCCGCATCCAGATCATTTTCCAGAACCCCTATGCCAGCCTGAACCCGCGCTTCACGGTAGGCCAGATCCTGATGGAGCCGATGCGCATCCACGGCATTGGCAAAGACGAGGATGATCGGGCTCGCCAGGCCCTGGCCCTGATCGAGAAGGTGGGTCTGACACGCGAAGCCTTTGGCAAGTATCCGCATGAGTTCTCCGGTGGCCAGCGTCAGCGCATTGCCATTGCCAGATGCCTGTCAATGAAGCCGGAGATCATCGTCTGCGACGAGAGCGTCAGCGCGCTCGATGTCAGCGTGCAGGCCACCGTGCTGAACCTGCTGCTCGATCTGCAGGAAGAGTTCGGCCTGACCTATGTCTTCATCAGCCACGACCTGGCGGTGGTGAAGTACATGGCCGACGAGATCCTGGTCATGAACCAGGGCGAGATTGTGGAGCGTGGCAGCGCCGACGACATCTACAGCCGTCCGCAGCATGAATACACGCGCCGTTTGCTGGGTTCGATTCCGCGCGGCTACCAGGCTGCGGCCTGACAGGCATCTGACTGGAGCGCCGCGGGATCAGCCCGCGTTCTGGCTCCAGGCCTTCTCCAGCCGCTTGACGCTGACCGGCTGCGGCGTGCGCAGCTCCTGGGCAAAGAAGCTCACCCGCAATTCTTCCAGCAACCAGCGGAATTCTTGCAGCCGCTCATCAGCCACGCCCTTGCGCTCAGCCAGCACCCGCCAATAGCGTTGTTCCAGTGGTCGCAGTTCGGCCGCACGGGCAGTGTCACGCGCCGGATCGGCGCGATACTTGTCCAGGCGCAAACTGATGGCCTTGAGGTAGCGCGTGAAGTGCGCCAGCTGGGCCCAGGGCGTCTGCAACAGAAAGCTCCTGGGCAGCAGGCGCTGCATTTGCTGCGCGCAGTCATCGGCGGCTGCAGCCGCGTGCCGACTGTCGCGGACCTTGCGCGCTGCCTGGGTGAACTCGAGCAGGATTGAACCGGCAAGCCGTGCCACTTCCTGGGTGATCAGGGTCAGCCGCGCCCTGCCCTCCTCCAGCCGCCGTACGAACTCCTGCTCACTGGCAGGCAAGGGGCTCTGCATGAAGGCGCGCTCGATCGCCAGCGCAATGATCTGCTCGCGCAATTGCTCCAGCGTGCCACCACCCGAACCGTCCGCAGCCTTGCCCAGCTGCATGTAGGCCGCACCCATCTTCTGCAGCTCGGGAATGTTTTTTTCCAGGTACTTGAGCGCGTCCTTGAGTTGCAGCGCAAACAGGCGACGCAAACCTGTGCGATGCCGTTGCGCCGCCACTGCCGGCTCGTCGAACACCTCCAGCGTCACCGCATCACCAGCATCGATCAGCGCCGGAAAGCCCAGCAGCGACTGCGGACCCCCTGTTCCGGGCCGGTGGATTTCCAGCAGTTCAGGCAGCTCGCCAAAGGTCCACGATGTGAAGCGTTGACCCGTCTTCGGCTTCTCCGGCACAGGCACCGTCGCTACCGTGTTGGTGGTGCTCCGTGCTTGCTGTGCCTTGGTTTGCGGCACTTTCTCCAATGCATGTGCGGCTCCATTCGGGCTGGCGGTTGCACCGGATGCCTGACTGGCAGGAAGCTTGAGTGCCGCCAGCGCCTGGAATGCGCCGCGTGCCTGGGCTCCCAGATTGGCCTTGAGCGCGCCCAGGTTGCGCCCTGCACCCAGTTGCCGGCCATGTTCGTCCAATACCGAGAAGTGCATGAAGTTGTGGGCTGCCAGCATTTCAAGTTTGAAGTCGGCTCGCATGACTTCCAACGATGTGGCCTCGCGCACCAGCTGCAGCAAGGCGTCCGTGAGTGAGCCGTGGCCGAAGCGCTGTGGTGTGGACATCTGCTCCGCCATGCGTGCAGCCGTTTCCGGCAATGGCACCAGACGGGATCGCGGGCGCTGGTGCAGGGTCTTGAGCAGGGACTGGACCTTGTCCTTGAGCATGCCCGGCACCAGCCATTCGCAGCGATCCTCGCTGACCTGGTTGAGCACAAACAGCGGCACGCTCACATTCAGGCCGTCGCGGTTGTCCCCCGGTTCGTGCAGGTAGCTGACAGCACAGTCAATACCACCCAGACGGATTGCCTTCGGGAATGCACTGGTTGTAATGCCCGCGGCCTCATGCCGCATCAGTTCCTCGCGCGCCAGCAGCAGCAACTGCGGCTGACGCCGGACCTCGGCCTGGTACCAGACTTCCAGGCCACGGCCACTGCACACGTCCGCCGGCAACTGCTGGTCGTAAAAGGCGAAGATCAGCTCATCGTCCACCAGCACATCCTGGCGTCGCGACTTGTGTTCCAACTCCTGCACCTGGTCAATCAGCTTGCGGTTGGCTTCCAGGAAGCGCAACCTGGTTTCCCAGTTGCCCGCCACCAGTGCCTCGCGTATGAAGATCTCACGGGCCGCGACCGGGTCCACCCGACCGTATTGCATTCGGCGGCCGTTGTAGATCACCAGGCCGTAGAGCGTGGCCCGTTCCAGTGCCACTACTTCGGCGGCTTTCTTTTCC
>JANMKM010000652.1:0-3224 GCA_031372035.1 Rhodoferax sp.
TAGATGTAATTGGCGATCGGTGTGGAGCCCACAAAACTCACGGCCTTCACATCGGGGTGGGCCAGGAGCGCGTCCACTGCCTCTTTGTCGCCCTGCACCACGTTGAATACACCATCCGGCAGGCCCGCTTCTTTGAGCAACCTCGCCTGCAACAACGTGGCACATGGGTCAAACGGGCTGGGTTTCAACACAAAGGTGTTGCCCGCCGCAATGGCCATCGGGTACATCCACATCGGCACCATTACCGGGAAGTTGAAGGGCGTGATGCCGGCCACCACGCCCAGTGGCTGGCGCATGGTCCAGTTGTCGATGCCGGTGGATACCTGGTCGGTGTATTGACCTTTGAGCAGCTGCGGAATGCCGCAGGCGAACTCCACGATGTCGATGCCGCGCGAAACCTCGCCCACCGCGTCGGTGAACACCTTGCCGTGCTCGGCCGTGATCGCGTGGGCCAGGGCATCGCGCTGCCGGTTCAGCAGCTCCAGAAACTTGAACATCACCCGGGCCCGGCGGATCGGTGGCGTGTCGGCCCAGGCCGGGAACGCCGCCTGGGCCGCAGCCACGGCGTTGGCAACCTCGGCCTTGCTGGCCAGTGCCACCCGGCCCGTCACCTGGCCCGAGGCCGGGTTGAACACGTCCTGGGTGCGGCCCGAGCCGCCAGGGACGATACGTCCGCCAATGAAATGGTCGATCTGTGCAATGGCCATGGTCTGCTTGCTCCTCTTGAATGTCCGGAGTGTCGCCTAGAACCGATCCGCGAGTAAGACGACCCCATCGTCCTACTTGCGGATAGGTTCTTGCTCCGTGGGGGCTTTGACAGCGCCCGTCGGGCCGTGGCTTCCTACAATGGCCCATGCACTTTGCCGTCCGTTGCCTGGGCCATCTGGCCTGCACCCTGGGCCTGCTGGCCGCCCTGCTGTCGGCTGCCTTGCCGGTGCAGGCGCAATCCGGCAAGGCGTTGCCGGGCGTGGTGGCGGAAGTGGAAGGCATCAGCGAATACCGGTTGCCCAACGGCTTGCAGATATTGCTGTTCCCGGATGCAGCCAGTGCCAGCACCACGGTCAACATCGTCTACCGCGTCGGCAGTGTGCATGAGAACTATGGCGAGACTGGCATGGCGCACCTGCTGGAGCACATGCTGTTCAAGGGCACGCCTACCTGGGGCAACATCACCCAGGAATTTGCTGCCCGCGGCATGCGCTGGAACGCCACCACCTCCTTCGCCCGTACCAACTACTTCAGCAGTTTCAGCGCCAATGAGGCCACGCTGGACTTTGCGCTGCAGCTCGAAGCCGACCGGATGCTCAACTCCAAGGTGGCCCGCGGCGACCTGGACAGCGAAATGACGGTGGTGCGCAACGAATTCGAGGGTGGCGAGAACAATGCCTTTGGCGTGCTGCGGCAACGGGTGCTGTCGGCCGCCTTCGAATGGCATGCCTACGGCCGCTCCACCATCGGCGCGCGCAGCGACATCGAGGGCGTGGGCATTGATCGGCTGCAGGCCTTCTACCACCGCTACTACCGGCCCGACAACGCCACCCTGATGGTCGCCGGGCGGTTCGATGCGGCCCGGGTGCTGGCGCTGATCCAGCGCCATTTCGGCGCCCTGGTCAATCCGCCGGAGCAGGTGCCAAAGCTGTACACGGCGGAGCCGACGCAGGACGGCGAACGCCTGGTGACGGTGCGTCGTGTCGGCGAACAGCCGATGGTGCTGGCCGTATGGCACATACCGGGCATGACGCATCCGGACGCTCCCGCCCTGTCGGTGCTGGGCAGCATGCTCAGTGCCAACCCCGGCGGCCTGCTGTTCAAGCGGCTGGTGGAAGACCAGCGTGTCAAGTCGGCCTTTGCCGGCGCCAGCCTGCAGGCCCAGAGCGGCTGGTTCAGCGCAGTGGCCATCGGCATGAAGGGCAGCGACGTCAGCGCGGTGTCGAGCGAGTTGATGGACCTGGTGGAAGGCCGCAAGCGCCCGCCGTTCGAAGCGGCCGAGGTGGAGCGGGTGCGCAACGAGGTTGCCAGCGGCTATGCCCGCACCCTGCGCCAACCCGAGAACCTGGTGATGCTGCTGACCGAAATGGTGCCGCTGGGTGACTGGCGCATGATCTTTGCCCAGGTGCAGCGGATCGAGGCCGTGACGCTGGAAGACGTGGAGCGCGTTGCCAAGGCTTACCTCAAGCGCAGCAACCGCACCCAGGGCTTGTACCTGCCCACCGCCACACCGGACCGGGCGGTGGTGCCGCCGGCACCCGACGTGGCCGAGGCCGTGAAGGACCTGCGCCTGAACACGGCCATGGCACAGGGCGAGACTTTTGACGCCACGCCGGCCAATCTGGAGGCGCGGGTGCGGCGCAGCACCCTGCCCAGCGGTATCCGGCTGGCAGTTATGCCCAAGCGCAATCGCGGTGAATCGGTGCTGCTGCGCCTGAGCGTGGACTGGGCCAAGCCGGGCGAACTGGCGCGCACCCGGCGCGGTTACGGCCATGTGTCGGACCTGGTGTTCGAGGGCACGCCCACGCGCACGCGCCAGCAGCAGGTGGACGAGATGACGCGGCTGCGTGCCGCCATCCGCGTCTCCGGCGGCAGCCAGGGCCTGAGCGTTTCGGTCTCGGCCGAGCGCGACACCTTGCTGCAGGCACTTGAATTGGCAGCGGACGCGGTGCAGAACCCGTTGCTGCCGCAGCCCGCGTTTGAGCGCATCAAGGCGCGCCAGGTCGCCAGCCTGCAGGCCGGCAGGCAGGACCTGGGCTCGCTCATCGGCCAGGCCTGGCGCGGCCACCTGAATGCGGCCCGCGGCGCCACCGAGTTGTGGGACCCGCGCTACATCAGCTCCGAGGATGAGCAGCTGGAGCGCTTGCGCGCCGTCACGATCGACGACGTGCGTTCGATCCACCGTGACTTCTGGGCCGCCAACAACGCCCAGGTGGCGGTGGTGGGCTCGGTGCCGGATGGCCTGGAGGCTGCGTTGGAGCGGCTGTTTGGCAGCTGGAAGAAGCCGCTGCCGGTGTATGAGCGCTATGTCTCGTCCCATGTGCCGATCCCGCCAAGGCGTTTTGACGTGCAGGCTCAGGACAAGACCGGCGCCGAGCTCAACATGGTGAGCTATTTCGCGCTGAACCGGCAGCACCCGGACTACGAGCCGATGTTGCTGGCGGTGCGCATGTTTGGCGGCGGCAACCTGGACAACCGGCTGGCGCAGCGCATCCGCCAGCGCGAGGGCCTGAGCT
>JANMKM010000657.1:0-5332 GCA_031372035.1 Rhodoferax sp.
TGATCATGGCTGGGGTCATGGCGGGTGGAGCGGCAACGCCAACAGCCCCTGGGCCTGCCCGTGCAACTGGCCGCGGTTCTCGATTGCAGCCCAGGCACCAGCTAACAACATCAGGAGCCAGACGGTCAGGGCGCCATAGCCCGTTGTTGCGGAAATGAGCGGCCGGACCCGGTTCAGCAACGCGTCAGGGTTCCACAGGGGCACCTTGATGAACAGAAACGATGCCAGCTGTCCCATGCGCTCCCGGTTCTTCTGTTTCCTGTAGCGCTCGACGATGGCTTCATTGTCGGCCTGGTCAGTAAAGTGCAACAGATTCGATGCATGCAACTGGGACAACAGCTGAATCACCTCTTCCTGGCTGGGCGCCGCCTGCGGGTGTGACTGCACGAAGTCGTCCCACACCTCCTCAACGGTCTGGCGCATGTTGAGCCGCGTGACGAATGCCTGTGCCTGCTCTGTGGCACGGAAGAAGCGCTGGGTATAGGTGTCATGCAGAACGTACCACACCTGATCGCGGTGCGCATGACGCTGGCATTGCACACTCTCCAGCAAGGACACCTTCATGCCGGAGACGCGAAACCACGAGTCACTGAAAATCGTCGTCGCCATTTACGCCTCACCACCAGAACATCAGGCGAAGGTTGTCGACGAGCTTGTGCGTGAGTATCCAGACCACACGGCGCTGGCCAGCTTCAATTTTGGCCAGACCGGTCATGCCAGGCCGCCACCAGGGCTCGACCGCCTGCATCAGTTTTGCAGTGACCGTGAAATGGTTGCCCTCCTGCCCCTTGACCTGTGCCACCGGAATGATCGCAGTGACCTCGATGGCAATGGACTGGTCTGGATGACTGAGCAGCAGCAACTCGCCCTTGGCATGCAGCGCCACATCGCGAATGTCGCGCTCCGGAACCATCAGACTCACATACAAGCCCTCCACTTTCGCCAGCCGCAGGAGCATTTCACCTTTTTTCACGGGTGCACCCAGCAGGTCCTTGCGCTCCCCTTCCACAACAACGCCATCAAACGGCGCGAGCGCAATGGACTGGGTGATGTACTGTTCTGTGCGGGCGAGTTTGGCCCGCGACTGATCCAGCCGAGCTTGCGCGATCTCCATCTCTGAGAGATTCCCGCTCGCCCGATGCTTGCCAACCTCTGCCTCGATCCTGCGGATCTCGGCCCGCAACTCCATTGCTTGCTGATGTAGTTCGCGTGCGTCAAGCTCCAGCAGGACACTGTCCTTTTTGACCAGGTCGCCAGAGCTCGCGTTGACACGTTCGACACGGCCATCGTACTGTGCACTGACCAATCGGGTTGCGTCTGTCGTCACCTGCGCAGTTGCGTCTATCCGATGCTGCCAGGTGCCGATGAAGACATACATCAGCAGCAGCAGTCCCGCCAATGCAGCCAGCTTCGCCGTCGTGTGCTCCGGGCCCAGCAAGCGCGCCACCTGTATGCGGCTCCATCCCAGGAATCGCTTTGCCCAACCTTGCTGTTGCCAATGGAGGTCTGCCAGACGCGGTTGCATCAGGTCCAGCGCCAGCAGCAAAGGGCCGGTATCGGGCCGTCTTGTTGCAGATTCAGTGAATGCGCAGACCAGTACGGCGTGCAGCATGCCATGGGTGTCACGCACCGGCAATCCACAAACATGCTGTGCATGGTGTTCCACAGCAAAATCATCCAGCGGCGTGGTGGGCACTGCCGCCTGGATAGAACCCTGCGCCCACAGTTCATGGCCGCGCTGCCGGATCTCATCAAATGCCAGCTCCAGCAGCTGGACCTGCCGGGACTTCGGGTCAAATCGGTCCAGTTGGCTGATGGCCTGGGTCCGGACGCGGCCACCTTCCACCCAACCGAGGCTGGCATAGCTCGCGTTGAACTTGACCGTGACACCGTTGACCAGAGCCAGTGCAGCTCCTGAAAACGTGGACTGCGCCATGACTTCCGCAGCCAGGGCAATCATGTCGGCCATGGAGTCCGACACGGCTGTTGGATCCGGGACGTCCTCGGAAAAGTCCGCCGCAAGCATCGCCCGAAGTACCATTTCATTGACCAAAGGGCGCTGCTGGTCGTCCAGGTACAGGCACAACAAAGTTTCTGCAAGTCCAACGACCCGGACCAGGACCATCAGATAAGATTTTCCGATGGCATTCATTGATGGTCCAAAGGCGTGTCCGTTGGCCAGGGCTCGGGTACAGACCTCGTGAAACCCGGCATCTCTATCGGGATGCCAATCCGCCGCATTGCCGCCCTGACCCATGAGCTCCGGCCTGGCGCTCCAGCGGATGACCATGGCAGCCCTGGCCCGACACAGTTGACGCATCAGTTCGGCAAAGGCGCTCCAGTCACGCAACTGGGCCGGCAATTTGCGCAGCTCGTGCACCTGTTGGATCAGAGATCGAACGTCCAGTGTGCCGGTTGCTTCGGCGCGGCCGCCAGTGACCACTGGCAATCCCGTCGCACTTGCGTCTTTCAGACCGGATTCAGTGTCGGCAGTCATTTTGTGCCAGAAGGTTCTTGGCCCCCGATGTCGACCGCCCCCTTCACGCCCGGCCTGATCCTGAAAGAGCCGTTTGCAAAGTTGATTTTGACCACGACCAGTCCGCTGGCCGGATCTGCAATGGGTGATACGAACTCCACCCGCCCAACGGTAGGTGCGTCCTCCAGATGCGTCTCAAATCGAATGCGCATGGGCTGGCCTTCGCGCAAACCCTTGGCCTCTTTCAACGGCACGGCCAGGTGCAACACCCCGGTCGAGGCATCGACCAGATGGAGCAAAGGATCGCCTGGCTTGACCCACTCGCCGACTTCAGGAAAGATCTTCGCCACAGTGCCGGTCACAGGCGCCAGGTAATGGCGCAATTGACGGTCTTTCTCTGCCAGCTGGTATTCCAGAGCCTCTCGCTTCTTCTGCGCCACCAGCTGATCCAATCTTCCCTGCGCTGCCGTAAATTCCACTTCGAGCCGCAGCAGCTCATCCTTGCTGATGGATCCCGTTCGTTCATGAACGGAGCGCGACGCAGCAAACAACTCGGTCAGGATTCTGAGCCTGTCCCGGGCAGCAGCCGTTTCGCTGTCATCGTCCAGGATGGCCTTGCGACGGCTTGATTCAATCGTCTGGATCTGGTCATCCAATGAAATCAGCAACTGGTCCGACTTGACCCGTTGCCCCGGAACTATCAACCGTCGCTGGACAATGCCGCTCACGCCGGCACTCAAGGTCACGTCATGAATGGGATACACCAGCCCCGTGAAGGTCGCGCAATGGCTCCCAGATGCGACCAACGCCAGCAAGCATCCGCACAACCGCACAGCCTGCAGGCGAAATCTGTACGATTTATGGTGAAAGAAGTTCAGCATTGATGTTCCATGCCACTGCGCCCAGGTTTCAATTGAAAACAATGCCTGCCCGAGACAGCAACTCACCATTGAGATACCAGTACGTGGACAACGCAACCGCATAGCGCACCTGGCCGTCGAGCAACCTGATCCTGGCCTCAATCAGATCCGCCTCCTTCTGGATCATGGCGCTGATGGAGCCCATGCCCAGGCGATAGCGCTCCCTTTCAATCAGGTCCAACTTCAGGCGGAGGTGAAGGTCAGCCCGGGCTTTGCTCAGCAAGTCTTCAGAAACGCTCAGATCTTGCCAGCGCAACTTCAGGTCGTTACCGAACGACACTTTGATGGCCTCAATTTCAAGTTCAGCCTGATCCCGCCGCTGCGCCTGCGCCAGGTACTGGGACTCGCTTTTCTTGTTGCCGTAGACCGGCAACTCGACATTGATGCCAACAAACCAGTCTGGATACTTTGCGGAAAGTGCAGAGTCAATTGCCGGACTGCGGCTTGCAGCCAAGCCGGTACCGCTATAGCTCATGACCAGGTCAACCGACGGCTTCATCTGGTTTGCTGCAAAGCGCAGACGCAGGTCGGCCTGCTTGAGCTTGAGCTCCGCCAATTGCAGAGGACTCCATGCAGCCAGGACGGCAGCCGAAGCGACGCCACCGCCCGCTTGAGCGTCGACGGCACTGGGCTGAGCCGCATCCCAGCTTGGTGCCAGTTTCAACCCGCCAGAGTCGGCTGCCGACAGGTTCAGGGATGTCAACAATTTGGACACCGACTCCATCTGCAGTTGACGACTGCGCAGCAATTCTGCCTCCCGGCTCAGGAACACGCTTTCGAGTTCAACCAAAGCGGCTGCAGGAGCCTTGCCAGCCTCGATACGGGCCTTCGTATCGTCCACCAGACGCAGCACATTGTTGAATGCATCCTGCCGAAACGCGGTGGTCTCTTGCGCCTTGTAAGCTTGCCAATAGGTGGCCAGACCATCTGCACCGGCCTTGTACAACTGTTGTCGAACCTGTGCCAGCGCCAACTGGTACTCGATCTCCGCAATCTGCCGGTCGGTCTCCGTGATGTTGCGGCCCGCACCCCGGAGCAAAGGCTGCTTGTACGAGAGCACCAATGCGCCGTTGTATTCGCTGGCTCCGGTTTGCGACGTCGCAATGATGTTGTTCTGCCGCTCCGTGACCTTGTAGCTCGCAGAAACATCGCCGCCGGAAGGCAGCTTGCCGCGGACGCCTACCTCGCGCACATTGACTTGTTCCTCCAGAACCGCGGCGCTGGCCGTCTGAAGGTTCTGCACACGCTCTTCAAAGGTACGTTGACGGTCCCGCCCTTCCTGCCGGACTGAGCCATAGGCAACCGGTTCATACAGCGCCGCCTCGGCATTGCGCAGATTTTCAGAGGCCTTGGCGTTGAGCCTGCTGTACCTTACGTCAACATTGCGCGAAGACAATATCTGAAGAAACACCCGCTGATCCAGAACCGCCGGCAATTCGATGTTGTCCGCCTCTGCGGCAACGGCCGCCACCGCGCAGGCGAACAAGCACGCTCCGAGGGTGCGGAGGACTGGTTTGGAACGATGAAAACTCCCCCTCGCCACGACTGCTCGATCGGCCGCGCGGTATTCAAGCAGCCATCGCCTCATCCTGCATCTTGACCAGGCGCTCGGTCTGCGCCAACGAGATCAGGTGCGCATAAACGGCTGGAAGATAGCGCTTGTTCTTGATCTCCAGGAACAACTCGTCCGAGAGATTGTTCAGGCGTTCTTCATTGATCACGTAACAACCCGAGATATTCTTGACCTTGCTGCTGTCGCGGACACGCAGATTCAGGGGCGTGAACATATTGTGTTCAGACAGAAAGCTGCAAAAACTGCGCGTCAAAGTGTCCATTTGCTGCAATTCGGACAAATAGCGTTTCACATTCTCGATCACTTGCGTGGGCTCGCCATTGGCATCGAACATCGGCGCTCCCTCCGTGTCGCTGACCAGGC
>JANMKM010000670.1:0-6127 GCA_031372035.1 Rhodoferax sp.
GTCGGTGATGTAGCGGTGGCTCAGCTCGGCCGCAGCCACGATGGCCGGGTCGGTGATCTGCACACCATGGTGCACGTCGTACTTTTCCTGCAGTCCCCGCAGGATGGCGATTGTTGCTTCCACGGTAGGCTCGCCCACCAGGATCTTCTGGAAGCGCCGCTCCAGAGCAGCGTCCTTCTCGATGTACTTGCGGTATTCGTCCAGCGTGGTGGCACCCACGCAATGCAGTTCACCACGGGCCAGTGCCGGCTTGAGCATGTTGCCCGCGTCCATGGCACCTTCGGCCTTGCCGGCTCCCACCATGGTGTGGAGTTCGTCGATGAAGACAATGGTCTGGCCCTGGTCCTTGGCCAGTTCGCTCAACACGGTCTTGAGCCGCTCTTCGAACTCGCCCCGAAATTTTGCGCCAGCCAGCAGCGCCGCCATGTCCAGCGAAAGCACCCGCTTGCCCTTGAGCGAATCTGGCACCTCACCAGCAACGATGCGCTGGGCCAGGCCCTCCACAATGGCCGTCTTGCCGACACCGGGCTCACCAATCAACACCGGGTTATTCTTGGTGCGCCGTTGCAGCACCTGGATGGCGCGGCGAATTTCGTCATCGCGACCAATCACTGGATCGAGCTTGCCCATGCGGGCGCGCTCGGTCAGGTCCATGCAGTACTTCTTCAGGGCTTCGCGCTGGCCTTCCGCGTCCGGATTATTGACATTCTGGCCACCGCGCACAGCATCAATCGCCGCCTCCAGGGACTTGCGGGTCAGACCATTGTCCCGGGCCAGTTTGCCAATGTCCTGCTTGGTATCGGTCAGGGCCAGCAGGAACAGCTCACCAGCAACGTACTGGTCATCACGCTTGATGGACTCCTTCTCGGCGGCCTGCAGCAGCCCGGCCATATCCCGTCCCAGTTGCACCTGTTCGTGACCCTGCACCTGCGGCAACCGCTTCATCGCTGCTTCGGCCGCAGCCGTCAGCCCGGGAACATTGACGCCGGCGCGTTGCAGCAACGCCCTGGGCCCGTCCTCCTGCTGCAGCATGGCGACCAGCACATGGCTGGGCTCGATATAGGCGTGGTCATTGGCCAAAGCCAAGGTCTGGGCTTCGCCCAGGGCTTCCTGAAACTTGGTGGTGAGTTAGTCGATTCGCATGGGAGTATTCCTGATTGAAGCGCATTTGGGGTCCATCGCCATCGAATCAAGACAGTGAACCGTCACCCTTGATTAAAATCAAGTCCGTGAACATCCACCAGCTCTCCGTGCTCTATGTGGCCGAACACGACCGCATCCTTGCGCGCATCAACACCACGGCCGGGGAAGAACTGCGCTTGTGGTTGACACGGCGCCTGATGTGCCAGCTCTGGCCGATGCTGGACAAGGTGGTGGCCGAACAGGTTGCCAGCCAGGGCGCGGCCGATCGGATGCCGCTGGCCGATCCACAGGCGAAGGCCGCGCTGTCCGAGTTTGAGCGCTCCAAAATGCTTCGCGGTGCAGATTTCAAGACGCCATTCACCGCCCAGGCAACGAAACTGCCACTGGGCGCCGAGCCGCTTTTGGTGACCGATGTGAACATCAAGCCCCAAGTCGAGGGCAAGCTGCGGCTGCAACTGACCGAGCGTCTGCCGGACTCCGGCCAGGCCGCTGGTGCCGAACGTAGTTTCAACATGCTGCTCAATGCGCAATTGAGCCACGGTCTGACCCACTTGCTGCACAAGGCCATCGTGGCGTCACAATGGCCGATGGAGGGGTTTGGGTCGCGCCTGGCAACGGATGCCAATGTCGCTGCCCAAGCCGCGGCTGACGCGCCCAAATACCTGAACTGAGCTGCTTTCTTTCTGTGCAGCGCCAGGCCTGTTCCCGGCTCGTTCCGGACCGACTTTGCTAGCGCACGTGGCTGACCGCGATGAAATTGGTACGCCGCAACCGGATCGCCATGTCCAGTGCCAGGTTGATCAAGACCTGGTGGGCCGCCTGCGGCCAGTGCAGCGCCAGTTCGTCAAAGCGCGCACGTGGCAGCACCCCCAGCAACAGGTCTTCGGCGGCGATGGCTGTGGCAGATCGGGTGGTGGCGTCCAGAAAGCCCAGTTCACCCATGGTGGCACCGTCACGAAAGCGCGACACGCGGATCTCCCGTCCGGCGTCGCTGCGCAAGAATATATCGACGCTGCCTTGCATCAGAATCATCAACTCATTGGCTGGATCGCCTGCGGCGAATACGGTCTCTCCCGCACGGATGAAGCGCAGCTCCAGTGCCGCCTCGAACGCCAGACGGGCTTCATTTCTCACACCTTGCAGCCAGGACTGGGCATCCAGGATGGACGTGGCCTCAAAAGACGGTCCGGGCGCGGGTTGCAGGATGATCTGGTTCTCCGCCCATTCCAGGGCCCGGTCGGCGTCCGGAAACACCTTGCCGTAGCGTTGAGCGTACTCCTGCAATTCGGGTAGGTCGGCCGCAAGGCCACTCAAACCGGAAATGGCGACGCGGGTTCCGGCCTCTGCCGCTTCCTGAATGCAGTTGCCAAAGCCACGGGCCACGGTGCTGTCTGCACTGATCACATGCGACCAGTCGATCACCAGAAAGCGTCCCGGTCCGGCCTGACCTCGCAGCAAGGCCTGCATCGCCTCAGTAGCGCCGAAGAACAGGGCGCCTTCGAGCTCGACATAGCGCACCCGGTCGGCGCCCTGCGACAAAAGGTGCATGTCCGCCCTGGAGCGGGTGCAATTGGAATGAACGCTGGCCCCCGTATGCACCGCCCGCACGATCCGCTTGCCATTGCGCCAGGCATAGAGCACCAAACCGGCGACGACGCCGACAAACACCCCCGCCACCATGTTGTACAGCACCGAGGACGCCACCACCGACGCCACCGTGAACAGATCCTCCTTCTGGGTGCGGCTGAGCTGGTCACTGGCACGCAACCAGAGACTCGCCAGGCTCACACTGGGGCGGTCATAGGCTGCCCAGGCTTCATACAGCAGCAACCCGGCAACGCCGGGCATCGGCACCAGGGTCATCAAGCCACTGGCGAAGATGAACATCATCAACACAGCCGTCAGGGTCATCGAGCGTCCGTTCAGGCGACCAGCCTGCAGGGCTGCGCGCGAGGCCGAGACCGACGGCGCCATCGGCACCGCTCCGATGAGCACGGTCAGCATCTGCGCACCGCAGGTGCGCAGCCAGTCCCAACGGTGCGGCGCCGGACTGCCCTTGTACTGGCTGATCGCCTCCTCGGCCACCTGGCCGTTGATGAACACCAGAATGGCCATGGTGGCACTGGCAAAAAACAGGTCCTTGGCAATCGCCAGAGTCGCGACACGTGCGTCCAGAAGATCCGACCACTGCACCATAAACACTGGAAAATTGAGCGTGGCGCCGGCCGGTATCACCGTCGCAAACTCATGAACTCCGGCATGCATCAAGGTGCTGGCTGCCAGCGCTGCGACCAGCAGCGAGGTCACTCCGGGCGGCCAGCCCGGCCACTGGCGTCGCGCCAGCAATGCCACAGCAGTCGCCGACAAGGCCACAATCGAGACCCAGGCGCCATCGGTGGATATGCTCGACAACAACACCCGGGCCTGCGAGATCAGCAGCACCAGCGCGACCGAATTGTTGAAACCGGCAAACACCGGCGCGGGAATCATGCGGGCGAAATGCTGCAACCGGAACACGTAGCACAACGGCAACAGCAACGCAGCCCCGATGCCGGTCGCCAGGACCAGCAGCAGACGGTGCTGGGCGGTATCCTCCAATCCCCATCCCGGCATCTTCAGCACGAAGTGCTCCAAAAAGCCTACCAGGGTCGCGGCCTCCAGAACCCGCGTCGCAAACACCATGGGCCGTCCATTGGCTGCGGCTGCAATGTGCATGACGACCAGCGCGCACAGCGCCGCAACCACACCTGGAACCACCAGGGACGGATCGATCCGCGCAAACAATAGCCCGGTGGCACCAATGGTCACTGGAATGGCGAAGCCGGCGCCCTCGAAGGCCACCGGAAACGCGCGATACCAATCGCCCGGTCGAACAGTCTGCACACTTTCCTCCAACGGTATCCCATGAACGCCTCGGTGGCGTTTCGGGCCAAGCCGCGTGCAACTGGGCAAGAGTCACTCCAGCCCGCGCGCGGACCAGCGAACCAGCGCTTGCCTAGTGCGAGGAGCATAACCGCTGACCCGACTCGGCGCCATTGCCTTGCCGACCGGCAGCTGCACCTTGACAATTCAGCGAGCGTGCCGCATGGCGATCTGATTGGTGCGCCGCAAGCGCAATGCCATGTCCAACGCCAGGTTGACCAGAACCTGTTTGCCGGCCTCGGGCCAAAGCCTAGCCACATCCTCAAAACGGCTGCGCGAGAGCACACCAACCAGCAGGTCCTCGGTGGCCAGTGCGGTCGCCGAGCGCGGCGACGCATCCAGGAAGCCCAGCTCGCCCATGGTGGCGCCCCCATGGATACGCGATACACGGATGCCGCGGCTGGCATCGCGCCCGAGCACGATATCCACACTGCCCTGCATCAGGATCATGAGTTCGCTCGAAGTTTCGCCAGCAACGAAGACCGTCTCGCCAGCGCGGAACAGGCGCAACTCCAGTGCACTCTCCAGTGCGGTCCGGGCATCTGCAGCCACGCCCTGGAGCCAGGACTGGGCATCGAGCATGCTGGTGTGGGTGTCGGCCAAGGTCTGCCGTGAATGCGCGATCACCTGGTTCTCGGCCCACTCCAGTGCCCGGTCGGCATCCGGGAACAGGCAGCCCAGTGCGACAGCGCGCTGGCACAGTTCCGGCACATCGGCGGCCGCGCCATCCAGTCCGCACAATGCCATCCGCGTGCCGGCGGCGCCAGCCTGGTCCAGGCACCTGGCGACAGCTTGCGCCACCGTACTATCGGCACTGATCACGTGCGACCAGTCCACTACCAGGAAATGGCCGGCTCCGAACTGTGAGCGCAACAGGGCTTGTAGATCCTGGGCGGCACCAAAGAACAAGGCGCCTTCCAGTTCCACGTAGCGAATCCGGGCAGCACCCTGCGCCAGCATCCGGGTATCGGCCCGGGAGCGGGTGCAGTTGGATTGGGATTGGGCTCCGGTAGCGACCAGCCGAACCATCCGCTTGCCATTGCGCCAGGCATACAGCACCAGACCGGCGGCGACTCCCACAAACACGCCCAGGACCATGTTGAACAAGATGGCTGCGGCAACCACACTTCCGACCGTGATCAGGTCCTCGATCTGGGTCCGGCTGGTCTCCTGACCTCGCAGCCATTGGCGAAACATGCGCAAACTGGGTCGGTCAAACGCGGTCCAGGCGTCGTACAGCAGCAACCCCACCACACCCGCCATTGGCACCAGCGCCAGGGCACCACTGCCCAGCAACAGCAGGACCAACACCGAAACCAGACACAGTACACGCCACCCCAGTGGTCCGACCTGCAACGCTGCGCGCGAAGCCGCGACCGAAGGCGACAGCAATGGCGCCCCCATCAGGGCGCCCAGAAACAAGGCGCAACTGCTGCGCAGACCGTCCAGCAGCCCGGCAGGAGGCGACTCGGTCAGCTGGCCGATGCTTTCTTCAGCCACCATGGTGTTGAGAAACACCAGCAAAGCCATGGTGGCGCCAGCCAGCGCCAGATCCCGGACGATGGACAGGGTGGCAATCTGTGGAGTCAGCAGGTCGGACCAGGACACCAGCATCACCGGCAAAGCCGGCACATGGTCATCCGGTATGACGCTGACGTAGGCATGCCAGCCGCCCCACAGCAACACCATGGTGGCCAGGGAGGCTGCCAGCAGTGCTGTGACGCCGGGTGGCCAACCTTGGAGCCAGCGTCGTGCCAGCAAGGCGACAAGCGTCACGCCCAACGCTATCGCGATGACCCAATAACCATCGGTGGCCTGGCTGGCCCACAGCACCCGGGCCTGGGAACCCAGCAGTGCCAGTGCCACGGCCGTGTTGAACCCGGCAAATACCGGCGCCGGGATCATCCGGGCAAAGCGCTGCAGGCGAAAGGCGTAACACAGAGGCAGCAACAAGGCGCCGAACATGCTGGTCAGCATCACCAGCAGCAGGCGATGCTGCGCCGTATCCTCCAGGCCCCAACCCGGCATCTTGAGCACGAACTGCTCCAGAAACCCGGCCAAC
>JANMKM010000675.1:0-6248 GCA_031372035.1 Rhodoferax sp.
CATCCTGTTCCTGGGGGGGGTCAACGCCCGGATGTTCTTCCTGATCGCCGCCATCCTGCTGGTGGCCTTCGGCCTGATGATTGCCCTGAGCGAGTTCCGGCGTGAACGCATCTTTGCTTACCTCAACCCCTGGAGCGAGGAGCATGCGCTGGGCAAGGGATACCAGCTGACGCATTCGTTGATCGCCATCGGCCGGGGGGAAATCTTCGGCGTCGGCCTGGGCGGCAGCGTGGAGAAACTGCACTGGCTGCCCGAAGCCCATACCGACTTCCTGCTGGCGGTGATCGGCGAGGAATTCGGCCTGGTGGGCGTGCTGGTGCTGATCGGCCTGTTCCTGTGGCTGACCCGGCGCATCATGCACATCGGCCGCCAGGCGATTGCCCTGGATAGGGTGTTCGCTGGCCTGGTGGCGCAGGGTGTGGGCATCTGGATGGGTTTCCAGGCCTTCATCAACATGGGCGTGAATCTGGGTGCCCTGCCCACCAAGGGCCTGACCCTGCCGCTGATGAGCTACGGCGGCTCCGCCATCCTGGTGAATCTGGTCGCCATCGCCATCGTGCTGCGCGTCGATTTCGAAAATCGGCAACTCATGCACGGAGGGCGGGTATGAGTTGCCGGTTTCACCAAAAGTGGGACAACGCGCAGCGTTGCATGGCGCGGCACGCGCCATGGATGATGCATGGAGGTCGGGCATGAACGCCACCACTACGACACCATGCGCACTGATCATGGCCGGGGGCACGGGAGGGCACATCTTTCCCGGACTGGCAGTGGCCGCGGCATTGCGCGAGCGCGGCTGGCGCGTGCATTGGCTGGGTGGCCGTGGCACTGCGCAGCAGCCCAGCATGGAGAGCCGCCTGGTGCCGGCCCAGGGCTTCCCCATGGAGCTGCTGGAATTTGGTGGTCTGCGTGGCAAGGGATTGGCGACAGTGGCACTGCTGCCGCTGCGTCTGCTGCGCGCCTTCTGGCAGAGCCTGCAGGTGCTGCGCCGCTTGCGGCCGCAGGTGGTGGTCGGTTTGGGTGGCTACATCAGCTTTCCCGGTGGCATGATGGCTGTGCTGCTGGGCCGCCCGCTGGTGCTGCATGAACAGAATTCCGTCGCCGGCATGGCCAACCGGGTGCTCGCCGGTGTCGCCGATCGGGTGTATACGGCCTTTCCCCGTGTGTTCAAGGCCGGCCTGTGGATCGGCAACCCCTTGCGGACGCCTTTCCTGCAGCAGCCCGGTCCGCAGGAGCGTTTTGCCGGACGTACCGGCCCGATGCGGCTGCTGGTGGTGGGCGGCAGCCTGGGAGCCCGGGCCTTGAACGACATCGTGCCCAAGGCCCTGGCGCTGCTGCCGGCGCACGCCCGTCCCCTGGTGACGCACCAGAGTGGCGCCGCGCAGATCGACGCGCTGCGTGCCAACTATGCGGCGGCTGGCGTGGTGGCCGAGCTCACGCCTTTCATCGACGACATGGCCCGGGCCTTCGCGGACGCTGACCTGGTGCTGTGCCGCGCGGGTGCCAGCACCGTGACCGAACTGGCCGCCATCGGCGTGGCCGCAGCCTTCGTGCCCTTTCCCGCGGCCGTGGACGACCATCAGACCACCAATGCCCGCTTCCTGGTGGACCAGGGTGCCGGCTGGTTGCTGCCGCAAGCTACGCTGACGCCCCGGATCCTCGCCGACATGCTATTGAAAACGGAGCGTTCCGTGCTTCTGGAGTGCGCCTTGCGGGCCAGATCACTGGCGAAGCTGGAGGCCGTGGAGACTCTCGTGGCGGCCTGTGAGGAGCTGCGCCGATGAAGCATGCCATCAAGAACATCCACTTTGTCGGCATCGGCGGCGCCGGCATGTCGGGCATTGCCGAAATCCTGCACAACCTTGGCTATGGCATCAGCGGTTCGGACCTGAGCGACAGCGCCACGCTGGCACGCCTGGGCGGCCTGGGTATCAAGACCTTTGTCGGCCACGACCAGGCCCATGTGGCCGGAGCAGATGCTGTGGTCACCTCGACCGCGGTTCGCGCTGACAACCCGGAGGTGCTGGCAGCGCGTGCCCGGCGCATCCCGGTGGTGCCACGGGCCCTGATGCTGGCCGAGCTGATGCGACTCAAGCAGGGTATCGCGATTGCCGGCACCCACGGCAAGACCACCACCACCAGCCTGGTGGCCAGCGTGCTGGCGCAGGCCGGACTGGATCCAACCTTCGTCATCGGCGGTCGCCTGAACAGCGCCGGCGCCAACGCGCGCCTCGGGCAGGGTGACTACATCGTGGTCGAGGCCGACGAATCCGATGCCTCATTCCTGAACCTGCTTCCGATCATGGCGGTGGTCACCAACATCGATGCCGACCACATGGAGACCTATGGCCATGACTTCGGCCGGTTGAAGGCCGCCTTTGTGGACTTCCTGCACCGCATGCCCTTCTATGGCACGGCCGTGCTCTGCACCGACGATCCGGCGGTGGCAGAGATCGTGCCCCAGGTCACCTGCCCGATCACCAGCTACGGCTTCAACGAACAGGCCCAGGTCCGGGCCGTCGACGTGCGTGCGGTCGGGACACAGATGCACTTCACGGTACAGCGCCGCAATGGCGTCACGCTGCCGGATCTGCGGGTGGTGCTGAACCTGCCGGGCCGACACAACGTGCTTAACGCCCTGTCGGCTATTTGCGTGGCGGTGGAACTCAATGTCAGCGATGACGCCGTGCTCAAGGCGCTGGCCGAGTTCAAGGGCGTGGGCCGGCGCTTCCAGAGCTATGGCGAGCTGCCTGCCACGGGTGGTGGCGTGTTCACCGTGATCGACGACTACGGTCACCATCCGGTGGAAATGGCAGCCACGCTGGCGGCAGCCCGCGGCGCCTTTCCCGCGCAGCGCCTGGTGCTGGCGTTTCAGCCGCACCGTTACAGCCGCACCCGCGACTGCTTCGAAGATTTCGTCAAGGTGATCGGTCAGGCCGACCTGGTGCTGTTGACCGAGGTCTATGCCGCTGGCGAGGCGCCGGTGGTGGCGGCCGACGGCCGCACCCTGGCGCGCGCCCTGCGCGTGGCCGGTCGGGTGGAGCCGGTTTATGTGGATGACGTTGCCGACCTGCCGCAGGCCATCGCCGACAACGCCCGGGATGGCGATGTGGTGCTGTGCATGGGTGCCGGATCGATCGGCGCGGTAAGTGCCAAAGTCGTCGCATTGCTACAAGATGCGAAGCGGTCCGTGCAAGCTGGGAGAGCTTCATGAGCCTTTCAGCTATGGATTTCGGGCGTGTCGCGGTGCTCATGGGCGGGGTTTCGGCCGAGCGCGAGGTGTCGCTGATGTCGGGCACCGGCGTACTCGACGCGCTGCGATCGCGCGGTGTCGATGCCCATGCCTTCGATCCGGCGCAGCGCGATCTGGTGGAGCTGCGCGGTGAGGGCTTTGCCCGTTGCTTCATCGCCTTGCACGGACGTTTTGGCGAGGACGGCACGGTGCAGGGCGCGCTGGAGCTGCTCGGGATTCCCTATACCGGCTCAGGTGTGATGGCATCGAGCATTGCCATCGACAAGACCATGACCAAGCGCATCTGGCTGGCTGCAGGCCTGGCAACCCCGCGCTATGTGCTGCTGGACGCCGTAGGCCAGACCCGTGAACGGGTGCGCACCGTGCCAGACGAACTCGGGTTGCCACTCATCGTCAAGCCACCGCACGAAGGCTCATCCATTGGTGTGAGCAAGGTGCTGGGCTACTCGCAGATGCAGGACGCGGTGGTGCTGGCCGCTGGCTATGACCGTGAGGTGCTGTGCGAGGAGTTCATCGACGGCGACGAGGTGACCTGCCCGGTGCTGGGCAGTGGCGACAGCGCACGGGCCCTGCCAGTGGTGAAGATCGTGGCACCGGAGGGCAACTACGACTACCAGCACAAGTATTTCACCGATGACACCAACTACCTGGTGCCCAGCGGCTTGCCCGCGGCCGAGGAGGCTGCCATTGGCGAGCTGGTGCTGCGTGCCTACCGGGCCCTGGGTTGCCGCGGCTGGGGTCGTGCCGACTTGATGGTCCGCGCCAGCGACCGTCAACCCTTCCTGCTGGAGATGAACACCTCGCCCGGCATGACCGGGCATTCGCTGGTGCCGATGTCGGCCAAGGCCGCCGGCATCAGCTACCCCGAGCTCTGCTGGCAACTGCTGGCCATGGCGACCCTGGACTACGCGACGGGGGGCAAGGCATGAATACAGCGTCGCGCCGCGCCATGCAGAGAGGCACACCATGACGGTGTCGATGGTGACGCCGCTGGATGTGCGGCTGATGAACCTCACGGCCAATGCCTTGCTGGCAGTGTTCATCGTGCTGTTGCTGGTCGGTACCGTGCAGTGGGTGGCCCGGCATCCGGTGTTTGCGGTGCGTTCGGTCGTTGTCACCGGGGACGTCAGCCACAACAGCGCCGTGACCTTGCGCGCCAATGTGACGCCACGCCTGTCCGGCAGCTTTCTCACCATGGACCTGGGCCAGGCACGACGCGCCTTCGAGGCCGTGCCCTGGGTGCGCCAGGCCGTGGTGCGGCGCGACTTTCCGAACCGGCTCAAGGTGGTGCTGCAGGAGCACAAGGCGTTGGCCTTCTGGGGTGTGGAGGGCGAGTCGCGGCTGGTGAACACCTATGGCGAGGTGTTCGAGGCCAATCCGGGCGAGGTCGAGGACGACGCACTGCCGCGTCTGAACGGTCCGGACGGCCAGGCACCGCAGGTGCTGGCCATGTACCAGGCGCTGGAGCCGTTGTTCGAGCCCATGGACCTGGCGCTGGACCAGCTCGAGCTCACCGGCCGCGGTGGCTGGCGGGCCCGTCTGGACACCGGCGCCGTGCTCGAGCTCGGACCCGGCGCGGTGGCGGAAGTGCTGGCGCGGACCCAGCGCTTCCTCAAGACCATGACCCAGGTCAGCGCGCGCTATGGGCGTCGGCCGGATGCGCTGGAGTCGGCCGATCTGCGGCACCAGGATGCCTATGCGATCCGGCTGCGCGGTGTGACCACACAGCTCGACGCTGCGCGGAAGTAATGCAAATCATGCAACAGGTGTAAACATGGCAAAAGAGTACAAGGACCTGGTGGTCGGCCTGGACATCGGCACCGCCAAAGTGATGGTGGTTGTGGCCGAGGTGCTGCCCGGCGGTGAACTTAAGCTCGCCGGGCTGGGTGTGGCGCCCAGCAACGGCTTGAAGCGCGGCGTGGTGGTGAACATCGACGCCACGGTGCAGAGCATCCAGCAGGCGCTGAAAGAGGCCGAGCTGATGGCCGACTGCAAGATCCAGCGGGTCTACACGGGCATCACCGGCAGCCACATCCGTGGCATCAATTCCAGCGGCATGGTGGCGGTGAAGGACAAGGAGGTGACGGCGGCCGACGTGGCGCGGGTGCTGGAAACCGCCAAGGCGATCAACATCTCCACCGACCAGAGGCTGCTGCTGGTGGAGCCGCAGGAATTCATCATCGACTCCCAGGACGTGAAGGAGCCGATCGGCATGAGTGGCATCCGCCTGGAGGCCAAGGTGCACATCGTCACCGGCGCCCAGAGCGCGGCCGAGAACATCATCAAGTGCGTGCGCCGCTGCGGCCTGGAGGTGGAGCAGCTGATGCTCAATCCGCAGGCCTCCAGCCTGTCGGTGCTGACCGAGGACGAACGCGAACTCGGCGTGGCGCTGGTGGACATTGGCGCGGGCACCACCGACGTGGCTATCTTCACCAGCGGCGCGATCCGCCACACCTCGGTCATACCGATTGCCGGAGACCTGATCACCAGCGACATTGCGATGGCATTGCGCACACCGACCAAGGATGCCGAGGACATCAAGGTCGAGAGTGGCTGCGCCAAGCAGCTTCTGGCCGACCCCGAAACCCAGGTCGAGGTGCCTGGCCTGGGAGATCGGGGGCCACGCATGCTCAGCCGCCAGGCCCTGGCCGGCGTGATCGAGCCGCGGATCGAGGAGATTTTCTCGCTGGTGCACCAGGTGATCCGCGAATCCGGCTACGAGGAGGTGCTGTCCTCTGGCATTGTGCTCACGGGTGGCAGCTGCGTGATGCATGGCATGGTCGAGCTGGGCGAAGACATCTTCCTCAAGCCGGTGCGCCGTGGCAGCCCCAAGTATGCCGGCTCGCTGGCCGACATGGTTACGCCGCTTAGGGGCTTGAACGCAGTCGCCTGACGGTTACCGAGAGTGATGGTACCGGTCTTGTCGAGCAGCAGCGTGTCGACGTCCCCCGCCGCCTCCACCGCACGGCCGGACATGGCGAGCACATTGAAGCGC